>UQVG01000014.1 GCA_900544435.1 uncultured Erysipelotrichaceae bacterium
AGAGTAGTCCTTTCGTTTTCCCCATTATGCTTTCTTTTTCTACAAAAATATTGACTTGTTGAAAAATATTCAATTCAACAACTGTATCTTTTATACCAACAATTTTTCCATACATTCCGGATAAAGTTAAGACTTCATCTCCAACTTTTAATGATTTTAAGTAGCCTTGACGTTGCTCATTTTGTTTTTTCATTCGTTTTTGATTTTGCATATTTGCAATAACACTTAGTATTGTTGGAATCAATGCAATAATAACGAGAACAACATATAACCATGTTTCCATTAGGCCAATATCCCCAACCAACTTCCAGCAATACCAATGATTACAGTAAGAATAACTAATTTATAAGTTGACCAGTTTTTCTTTTTGATTAGATAGAATACTAACATAGTGAATAACATCGGTAATAATGCAGGTGTAATTTTATCTAACATTCCCTGAATTGTCATAATTTTTTGATCAGCACCTTCTACAACTTTACCTGCCGAAAAAGTAATAGGGATATTAATTTGTACTGATACTGCTGCCAAACCAGCAATAACTGTAACACCAATTGTATTGGCAAGCTTAGAAATCACTGCCATCTGTTCACTTAATTTATCAATAACGGTAGTGCCTAATTTATATCCATATAATCCAGTTACTAATTTAATTGTTATTAAAATGGCATTCATTGCTAAGAAAAATAATATCGGTCCAGCAATTAATCCTTCTGCTGCAAGTGAAGCTGCAATTGTTGAAAATAATGGTGCTAAACAAAATTGTGATAACGAATCTCCAATACCTGCGAGTGGACCCATTAAAGCCATCTTGATTCCACGAATTTCATCAGATGACATATCATTTTCTAACATAACTAAATGCAAACTTGTTATAAATGGTAAGAAGTGCATATTAGTGTTGTAAAATTCACAGTTTTCTTCTAATGCTGCGCATAACCCTTTTGTATCATTTCCAAAATGTTTTTTGAATGCCGGATACATAATATTAGCATAACCTAAACCTTGATAGTTACTATAGTTAAATCCATTTTGTAAATAGAAACTTCTAAGCGAAGTAATAATATAATCTTTTTTGCTTAATTTATTAGATCCAGTCATCGTGTACTTCCTCCTCTACTACTGTTGAACCTTGTGTCGGTTTATTAAAGAATTCGATTAAAGCAAAGATTGTTCCAACAATTGCAATACCAATTGTAGGAATGTTTAAATAAGCAGCACATACATATCCTAGTAATACGAATGGAATAAGTTCTTTCTTTGCCATCACTGATAAAATCATAGCAAATCCGATTGCAGGTAGCATCTTTCCAGCAACTGTTAAACCATTTAATAAAACTTTTGGTATAAAATCAACTAATTTTAATAAAGTATCCATTGATAATGCACCGATACACCCTAAAGCAAAACCAATGATTGCAAAAATCCAAATTGTAGTATTGGCTGCAAATTTAAATTTTCTTAAATTACCTTCTTGTAAAGCGTTTTTCGCACTTTCTGGTGCACCAGCACGTACTGTGTAAGCGAATGTTTGAACAAACTGAATTGCAACAGCAATTGGAGTTGATAATGCTAAAGCAGCTTCTGGAGAAACTTTTCCAGCACTTGTAATTGCCATCAATGTTCCAAAAATACCTGGTCCAATTGGATTAGGTGGAACTGTACCACCAGCACCTACACCAAATCCCATGTAAGCCAATTCTGATATAGCTCCCATTGTCAAAGCAGTTGGTAAGTCTCCCAAAATGATACCTACTCCAAATGATAATACAATACATCTATTTGAATAAATCCCAAGTAACATTCCACTAAAACAGAACGCTGTCCAAAGACCAATTAAAATAGCTTGAATTAAATTAATATCCATATTTTTTCCTCCCTTTACCCTAGATATATTTTAATAAATCAATTTCAGCCTCATTACCAGAAGGTGTCGTTTTTGTATTAAATGTAACACCATACTTTTCATGAAGTATTCTTAAAGCTTCTTTATCTTGAGAACCCAAATTAATAAATTTAGTAATTTGTTCTTTTCCTTCACCAGCATGAATATTTCCAACATTTAATTCTTTAATTGGTACTCCTCCTTCAACTAAAGCTAAAGCATCTTTTAAATCTTTTACAACAATAAAAATTTTTTGTGCCGGATTTGCTTTGTGTATGATTTGAATGACTTTTTCTATAGAAAAAAATCTTACAGCAATTGATCCAGGAATAACTGTTTTCATTAATGTTTGTTGCATTTTATTTATACTAACTTCATCATTAGCAACAATAACTGTATTGCAGCTTAATGATTTAATCCATAACTGACCTTGACCATGAATCAATCTCTCATCGACTCTTGTCATTACAATGTTTGGTGTACTCATATTTCTTCCTCCTACCAATATAAATTCCAATCTTTATAAAATCTCATTAATGCTTCTAAATAATAATAGTCTCCCCAAATATTTCCTTCATCAACACCTTTATCACTATGCCAAGAATAGACACCATGTACTAACAATGGAGCTCCAGGTGTGTTATTTTTATTTGTATAGTTTTCAATAAGAGAACGAAGCATTGCATGCATTGCATGTTTATAAACATCTTTATCTTCATCAACTTCCGGTAAATATTTTAACATCTCGTGAATTCCACAAACAGCTATAGCAGTTGCTGATGAATCTCGTGCTTGACCACTACCATCACCAAAAATTAAATCCCAATAAGACACATAATCTTTGGGCAGACGATTCAAGAAATAATTTGTCACCCCTTTAAATAAATCAAAGCTTTCTTCATCTTTCATTTTGCGGTAGCTTAAAGGAATTCCATAAACTCCCCAAGATTGTCCACGTGCCCAACAAGAATCATCACTATACCCTTGTCTAGTTACACCTTTCAATGGTTCACCAGTCAATGGATCAAAATAAAATGTGTGGAATGAAGACGCATCATCTCTGATGACATTATTTACAGATGCATAAAAATGATTTGTAGCAATGTCATAATACTTTTTATCTCCTGTTTGTTCATAAGCAAAGAAAAGCAATTGGATATTTAACATACAATCAATAATCAATCTGTAATGTTCTTTTTCTCCTAGTTCGCCCCACGCTTGGATGAACCCTCCTTTTTCTTGGTATCTTTCAATCAATTTATCAGCAGCTTTGATTGAAGCCTCTAACGCCTCTTTTGAACCATTAATCTTGTATTCTGCCATACAAGACGGTGTATATAAAAACCCAAGATCATGATGATCAAGTTCAACTCTTTTATTAATACGTTTCAAAAATGATAAAACGTTTTTATGTGCTAAATCTTTGATTTTTTCATCTTTTGTATATTCATAAGCCAACCATAAATCACCAGTCCAAAAGCCATTTGTCCATTCAGTATTATCCATAATTGGATATATGTTATCTTTAGTTGCGGGTGTAGGAAAATTTTCTTTGAAATAATCCATATTGATACGAATCTGTTTAACAGCTTCATCAATTGCACTCTTTACCTCTTCTTTAGTAAGAAGTGGTACATCCATAAACCTTTGTGGATTTTTAATTTTTTCAATGTTAATTTTTTTGATCATATTAATTCTCCTTAAAAGCCAGATTCAACTTCTTCTGACACATCATCTTCCATTAACGACAATGTATCTATAATACCATTTTGACCTGACACCTTTAATGTCTTCACCAATTCATCTAACGATTGAGATAAACGAGTGAATGCTGCTTCCATCAACATACACAAGTTCAATCCTGAAACAACATTCATTTTTACTTCAGGCATTTCAGCAATTAATTCTGAGGAAACCTTAAACGGAGTTCCTCCAAGTAAGTCACATAAAATCAAAACCTCTTGCGCTCCTTCCACAGCCTCTTTTAGTTTATTTTTAATTTCTTCGTGTCCCATTCCAGCTGTGAAATCAACAGCTCTAATCTCCTCTTGTTTACCAGCAATTAAATGTAACGAACTTTGAATTCCTGTAGCAAAATTCCCATGTCCTGTAATAATCACTCTAATCATTCTACACCCTCCTTTTTGCTAGTTAACCAGTTTGCTTGCATTTTCATTATATCAATTATGAAATCGTTGTCAATATTTTTTTTACATTTTTTCTTTTCGCAATTTTTTACCAAATTCATAAACAAAAAACAGGATTTTATCAAATTTTTTATAGTTTTATAAGCTTTAAAATTTTAAATTTATTTTTATTTATATATTGACAAAACCGGTTTACTGTTATATATTAAGTTTGTCTACTTTAGTTTAGTAGAGTTTACCTTATATGACGTAGTAAACAGTTTGCTTATAATGAAAGGAGATTAATAAAATGAGTTTCAATATGTGTAATTTTTATTTAGAAAACAAAATTGCTCTTGTTACTGGTGCCAGTTATGGAATTGGATTTGCAATCGCCAGTTCTTATGCACAAGCTGGCGCAACAATTGTTTTCAATGATATCAATCAAGAATTAGTTGATAAAGGAATTCAAGCTTATCAAGAACTTGGAATTAATGCCCACGGTTATGTTTGTGATGTTACAAATGAAGACGATGTTAATGTAATGATAAAAAAAATAGAGGATGAAATTGGAATAATTGACATTCTTGTAAATAACGCTGGTATCATTAAAAGAGTTCCAATGTGTGATATGAGTGCAGATGAGTTTAGAAAAGTTATAGATATAGATTTGAATGGTCCATTCATTCTTTCTAAAGCTGTTATTCCTTCTATGATAAAAAAAGGACATGGAAAAATTATTAACATTTGTTCAATGATGAGTGAGTTAGGAAGAGAAACAGTGAGTGCTTATGCTGCTGCTAAAGGTGGTTTAAAAATGCTAACAAAAAATATAGCTAGTGAGTATGGTGAATTTAATATTCAATGTAATGGTATTGGGCCTGGATACATTGCTACTCCTCAAACTGCTCCATTAAGAGAATTACAGGAAGACGGATCAAGACATCCATTTGATCAATTTATCATTTCAAAAACCCCTGCTGCTAGATGGGGAAATCCAGAGGACTTAATGGGTCCTGCTATTTTCTTAGCAAGTGATGCCAGCAATTTTGTTAATGGTCATATTTTATACGTTGATGGTGGTATCCTTGCTTATATTGGAAAACAACCTAAATAAATAAGTAAATAAAAAGGAGATTTTAAATATGAAAATTGCTTTAATTAATGAAAACAGCCAAGCTACTAAAAACTCAATTATTTATGATTGCTTAAAAAAAGTCGCAGATGATAAAGGTTATGAAGTTTATAACTATGGTATGTATGGTAAAGAAGGAGAAAGCCAATTAACTTATGTGCAAAATGGTCTATTAGCTGCTATTCTTTTAAACTCCAAAGCTGCTGATTTTGTTGTAACTGGTTGTGGTACTGGCGTTGGGGCTATGCTTGCATTAAACAGTTTCCCTAATGTTATATGTGGTTATGCAGTTGAACCAACTGATGCTTATTTATTTTCACAAATTAATGGTGGAAATGCAATTTCTCTTCCATACGCAAAAGGATTTGGTTGGGGAGCTGAACTTAACTTAAAATTATTATTTGAAAGATTATTTGCTGAAGAAAAGGGGGGCGGATATCCTAAAGAAAGAGTTATTCCAGAACAAAGAAATGCAAAAATATTAAACAAAGTAAAAGAAATCACTCATAATGATATGTTATCAATTTTAAAAGAAATTGATCAAGATTTCTTGAAAGAAACTATTTCTGGCGAGAAATTCCAAGAATACTTCTTTGAAAATTGCGAAGATAAAACTATCGCTAATTATATTAAATCTATTTTATAGTTTGTAACACAACACTTAGCAACCATATCAAATTTAACATTACCTTTTCCTTCCTTACTTTTTTATTTTTATTGGCTAAGTGTTGTTTATTATAAAGACTTCTGTCATCACTGAGATGACAGTTTTTCAAAAGAATAAGTGTAAAAGAAATTATCTCGAATTTATACACAAATCACATTATTAAAATTTAACGATTCAAGTGTAGAATAAGCTAATAGAATTGAATCTAGATTGTTTTTTATAATTTATAATCAAGAAAATCGAACGACTAACATATCATTTTCATAGAGTAAATATTATTCAAATTATCTCTATAACTGATATATTACATCCATTTTTTTATTTTTTGTCTACAGAGTCTATTGCTTGCGTTGAACTTTCTTTATTTATCAAAACAAATCTAGCCTAGGAAACATATTTTTACATTGATTTGTATTATATTACAATAATTTCAATCTTATTGAACCTTGATTCTGTTTGTATACACTTAAAAGATAATAGTAACTTATATAAATTTTGGATATTCTATTTGCGTAAATTTTCCTACTTACTTTCCTGTAATTTGTAATATTACTTCTATATTTAATTAAAGGAAACCATTACAAAATTAGATAGAATTTTAATGAAACACTTATGTCTAACCAAGAAAAGTTGGATAGAAACGGAGGAATATATGAAAATATTATTTTTTGGAGAGCCTTTAATTAGAATTACACCATCACACTACTCTCCACTTAAAAACGAAGCAAATTGTCATTTATATTATGGCGGTTCTGAAGTAAACATTGCTAGCAATCTTTCGGGATTTGGAATATCTACTTCTTTTTTTACTGGATTACCAAATCATACTGTAGGACTTTCTTTCATTGATTATTTAAAAAGCCTTCAAATAGATACATCAAATATTGCATTGACTGGTGAACGAATTGGTACATATTATCTTATTAATGGTTATGGCTGTCGTGGAAGTGATGTATACTATGATAGAAAGAATACAAGCATTAGTGATATTAATTTAAACTCAATTAATATGGATGTATTATTCAAAGATATTACTCATTTTCATTTTAGTGGTATAACTGTAGCTGTAAGTGAAAATGTAAGAAAGATTCTTCTTACTTTATTAAACGAAGCCAAAAAAAGAAATATTATTGTTTCTATTGATTTAAATTTACGCACAAAGATGATTAGTGTAGAGGATGCAAAAAAAAGATTTAGTCAATTCGCCAAATATGCTGATTATTGTTTTGGAATTGACCCAATTATGAGTGATGATAATAATATGGAAATGTTTGATAGAATTAATGCAACAGAAGAAAAAATCAAAAAAAGAATGAAAGCTCTTATTGATACTTATCACTTTAAAGCTTTATTTCACACAGTACGATCTGTTGATGAAAATATGATTAATAATTATAAATCATATGCTTATAGCGATAAATTTTATCATTCTGTCGAACTAAAAACATCATTACTTGAAAGAGTCGGGAGTGGCGATGCATATGTCGCAGGAGCATTATATGGTATTATGAATGGTTTATCAATTCAAGATACAATAAACATTGCTGTTGCAAGCGGTACTTATAAATGTACAATTCTTGGTGACAATATGTTTGAACCAATTTCGAAAATCACACAATTATTAAAAACAAATAGTGAAATATCTAGATAGGAGAATCTTATGTCAAAATCAAATATAATTATAGAATTAAAAAAACAAGGTGTTGTTTCTGTCATTCGTGGTGATAGCTTTGAAGAGGGTTATAAAGCAGCTATTGCCTGTATTAAAGGACATTTAAATACAATAGAAGTTGCTTATACCAATAACAATGCCAATGCGATTATAAAAAAATTAACAGAAGATTATCAAAGTCGTGATGATATTTTGATTGGTGCTGGTACTGTTTTAGATGCCCAAACAGCAAGAAACGCCATTATAGCTGGTGCTAAATATGTTGTCTCACCTGCTTTTAACAAAGATACTGCAACAATGTGTAATCGCTATGGCATTCCATATATTCCTGGTTGTATGACAATTAAAGAAATGGTAGAAGCAATGGAGTCTGGATGTGAAATCATTAAATTATTCCCTGGTAGTGCTTTTGGTCCCAAATATGTAAGTGCAGTCAAAGGGCCTCTACCTCATATTTCATTAATGGTTACTGGTGGTGTCAACTTAGATAATGCCCATGAATGGTTTAATGCTGGTGTTGATGCAATTGGTATTGGTGGTGAATTAAACAAATTAGCTGCTCAAGGCAAATTTGAAGTAATAACAGAAATAGCTAATAAATATGTGCTCACAAAAACAAAATAATTAAATAGAAAGAAATGAAAATGAAGTGAACCCAATTTGTTGAACAATCATTTAAATTTGTTTTTTAAATAGTTATTAAGGATTGATTCCTGTATTGAACAGGAGTTAATCCTTTTAATTTCACTATGATTCTTTGAGTATTTTAATACTCAATATATTCTTCTATCGCAACCTTCAGATCATCTAATGTTTCAAAATTATATTCATAACCATAAAACATTTCATTTTTCATCGTTCCAAAGAAATTCTCCATGGGTGAATTGTCTAAATAGTTCCCTTCCTTGACATTGATTGTTGAATTTCCTTTTCTTCAAGCATTTTGTGATATGACTGCATCTGATATTGTCAGCCCTGATCACTATTATACCGAATTCGGTATAATAGTGACTATGCCGAAAAAAACTATTCCAAAGTTCTGGTGACGGTATAGTAAATAATGCAATTTCTTCGTTATAGTCACTTTGTATTACTAATGGATTTTTGACAATCTATATCCAATCCTTTTTCATCAGCAAGTCTTAGCTGATTTTTTTGTCTTGCATCATAGCTATAGGTTGAAAGTATGTTATCTAACTTCTGGCTCATAAATATAAGGATCCTCTTCATATTCAAAGATATCTGGCAGTTCACATTCACATGATTCTATTAGATAATCATGACAGATATGATGTGTTTTACAGTAATCTAGATATCTGATTAATCCTTCTCGATGCTCAATTTCATCATAATAACGATTAATTAATGTCCAATATACTGCATGTGTACTATTTGGCATATAAAAGATATTATATCCCTGTTCTAAATAATCTAGTTCATAATCATCAAAACTGTAGTCCCATTCTGGTACCTGTAAATATGAATCATCTTTAGTATCATAGATATACAAGTAATCATGATTTTAATTATCTTCATAAAAAGAAAGCATTGAATCTTTCTTTACAAATATTGCTGTTAAAACTAATTCCATAATTAAAAACAGCTACAAGGTAAATTTACCTTGTAACCTCTCCTTTCCTTATGATAAGAAGAATCCATCATCATCCTTATTTTCCATCGTATCAAATAGTTCTGCCATAATACTGTCATCTTCTTTGATGTTATCAAATGTTTCTATATATTTTGTATTGTTGACCTGAAACTTAGGTTCATTTTTCTTCTTTGGTTTATTTTCATCTTCAATCATTTTATCCGCTGTCATCTTTAAAGCAACTTCTTCATTGATTTAGATAGTATAAGACTTCTTCCTTGCCCATGTGAGCACTTCTTCTTGGTCGAAAACCAAAGCTATGTTCACTAAAAATTGGCTCATAGATTTGACTTAGTACTTGTAACATTGCTTGTTGGATAACTCGGTCTACTACTGTTGCTATTCCTAATGGTCTTTGTTTACCATTAGGTTTTGGGATATACACTCTCTTAACAGGCATCGGTCGATATTGTTTATTCATTATCTTTGAGATTAATTCTTCCTGATATTGTTCAAACCAATATTCAATCTCTTGCACTGTCATCTTATCAATCCCAGGTGCTCCTTTATTTTGTTTGACCTTTTTGATTGCAATCTGTAAATTCTCTTCACTTAAAATCTTTTCCATTAATTCCATTTGCTGCTCCTCCTTCTATTTGTAAATTTATTTGGAAAACATCCCAACTACCTTCACCTTCTATGGTTACGTTCCATAGTTATAGGCTATTCTCATATTCGGACTATCCAAACATTGCTTATAGCGATTTGCACTCTATAAACGTTTCAGTCCTTCAGTATTTCTACCTACTATGACTTCATCTGACTTCTTATGGCAGACCTTTTTCGACCGAGGGTACTATCACTGATTTTAAAGTTTACTAGACTTCCTCGTCCATAAGACCTCCCGGGGTAATTCATGAATCCTATTTCTTTCACAACGTCTTGATTTACTGTCTTGGTTTTACGTTTACCTTTTGGACTTTAGTTTGATTAGCTACCTTATCCCCCATTTAGCCTCATCAAGTTTCTGTTCGTACGCTCAAAAGAATCGCTACACCACTTCCTTCACCCATGACATCACTGTCAACGGCTTGTGGTTCACTACACTTGGCGGTAAATACCTGTGGTTGGTTTATCTCCAACTGAATTCATGCCATGCCCGGCACACCAAAAAAGCTCATGATTACATATAAATTTGTAATCATGAGCTTATTTTTATTTCAATTATTCACCAACGTATGGTAATAAACCATCGGTTATTTCCGCATTTTTTGAGTTTTTTTTAGCCATTTTTCGCCTATTTCATCCATATTATACTTATTTTTTGTTGGTTCCTCAAGGAGTTGTCCCTTTTTTGTCCCTTTTTTATAAATATGTTATAGGCATTTTAAAGAACTTTTAAATATTGTAATAACTTATATTCTTCTCCGTTTTTTGAAAAAGTCATTCTTGAATCAAATTCTTTAAAATTTCTTTCTTCATAAAATAATTTTAATTTTTCTTTATCATTAGCTTCTAAAAATACTACAATACCCCCTACTTTATATTGGACTTCTTTTATAGTATTCATAGCAAGATTCATAAGCTCTTCTCCTGTGATTCTTTTATTTAAATCATTAGAAAAGTTCTTTCCGAGCTGAGCAATTAAATATGCTGACATCGTATATGTCCCTATTTCTTTATTAAATTGACTAATTCGTTGTAATTTTTTTGATATAGTTTTACTTATAGAAGTTCCTTTTACAATTAATGGTTTTAATGTTAAAGAAAAATAACCCAACAATGCACCATCTATATTTGAAAAAACTAGATATGTAACTGATTGACTTTTTTTCGTAAATTCAATTGCATTTTCTTTTAAAAAATACTCAACATCCTTATTTTGAGGACAAGAAAAGCCAGAGAGCAATTTAACTAATGCAGGTTCTCCAGCTTCTTCATCAGTGCCTAACGCTAAATATTCTCGAATGTTGATAATTAAGAATCTATTATCCGACATCCATTTTTCTCCTTTGCTTCATAAAATTTCTTAGAGCGTTTTCGCCTTTAATTTCCTTAGCATTTATAGGAGTATGAATCGAAGGATTATTAGCAGATTCTTCTATTGCTTCAACAAATTTATTTACCTGACGTTGTCCTGATATAACAAAATTATGAGTAATACTTGAAGTTGCCATAATAACACCTCCTTTAATAGTTTGGCATATTTAAGTTTGTTCTATTCTTCACTACTATTCTATTATTTAAAATTAAATTATGCAATAAATATCAACAAAAAAACAAAAAGCACAGAAAAGGAACACAATATAATAATATGTGTTCCTTAATATTTTTATAATTACTTTTTTTATATTTACTGATTTTATAGTTGAAGCATTTCACTACATCTTATTGAAACTCTTATTATTCTTGCTTTTCATAGTCCATTTCATCAATATTGAACCCGTCACGCTTAATAAATTCTCTTAACAGCTTATCTGCCTTAATTTTACATATGAATAAAACATTATTTTTTCCTGTAAGATTGTCATAATACTGTTTAACTAATGTATCATTCATCGTTCCTTTTAAATCAGTATATCTTCCATATTCGTCTATTTTGTCTTGTGTTGGTCTTAAACTCATAAGGTGACGCAACTTTTCTTCATTGATACCTAAAGCTCTAACGATAGCTTTTATTTGGCTGTCTCTTTCTTTGTACAACCTATCATCAATATATTCCTGTAATGTTTTACCTTCATCTACGTGTAAATCACCGCTTTGAATCTCATGCAAGATAATACTTGCCTGTTTCTGTTCGGCTTGCGATAAAAGGCCAAATGATTTATGTAACTCATTAGTTACTTTTTCAAGTTCTTCTTGTGGGACATTGCTTTGTATCGATTTAATATATTTTTCAAAGTTTAACTGCATATAATCAGCGTCTATTTTATCAGTTCTAACCGTTGAAGTATTAGTATCGATGTTATATCCTGTTCCTTCGGGTTTTGGGTCTCTTCCTGGTCCTTCTCCTGTTATTTCTCTATATCTTACTGATAAGACATCATAAATATATTTATTAAATTCTAAAATTACTGTTGTGTTGTTTTCTTTGTCTTTATATTCTAGCTTATCCCATGTAAATCCCTGAATCAAAGCAGCTTCAAGATATCTGTTAAGTTTTCCAAATTCTTTCACAAACTTTTTACAAGCAGCTTCGTCTTCGGGTATCTGCATAAAGTCATTGATATCACTATTGTCAAATATACTTTTGATAGTAGAATATTTTTCGTTCATACTTCTGATATTATCATAAAGATGTTCAACAAATAAACCAAATGGTTTATTTCCAGAATACAGTTTTACTGCTTCCTTTGTTAAACGTTCCATTGTATGAGGTTTTCTGTAATACTTGATTGTTCCAAATGGCTTTTCAATTCCAAAAAGTCTATTTGTTCTTGAATATGCCTGTATAAGATTTTCATTATATAAAATTTTATCAAGATAAAGTGTATTTATCCATTTTGAATCAAATCCTGTAAGCATTTGCTCAACAACGATAAGAAGGTCGATTGTTTCCTCGGGTTTAAGTTTTGAATAGTTTTCTTTATGACTTAATCTTTTGGCAATATCTTTCTTCATTTTTGGAAATAAAGGAATAGAATATTGTCCCTGTTTATTGTATCTGTTTTCATAGTCTTCTATGATTTCAATTAATCCATCTTCTTTATCTATAGACTTATCTCCACTGTTATCAATAGTTGGTTCAAACAATGCTGTCACTTTTAATGATGGTATTTCTTTTTTGAAAAGTCTGTAATATTCAATAGCTTCAGCAATGCTGCTAGTTGCAAGAATAGCATGAAATTTACCGTTTCTGCTCAACGTTACCCAATTTTTGACAATATCCTTAACTACAGCAAGCCTGTGCTTATCTGTTTCATACTGGCTATTAGGTACGTAATCTTCAATCCCCTTGATATAATTGTCTCCATTATCATAATAACCGGCCATTTTTACTTCATTCATGAATTTATAATATATTTTTTTCTTTTTTTCGTCTTCAAATATTTCTTCAACGGAATTTGATTTTGCTTGCTGTAAGGCTACAGCTTGTCTTATGTCATCATCCTGGAATGTTAATACTTTATATGTATCGAATCCTAAGACATTTTTATCTCTGATACCATCAGCAATACTGTATCTGTGCAACTCATCCCCTAAAATTGTAGATGTTGTATTACCTTTTTTCATATTTTCTTTTTGAATAGGAGTTCCTGTAAAACCAAAGAAAAGTGCGCTTGGTAGCATTCGTTTAATATCTGCAAGCATTTCTCCAAAAGTTGAACGATGAGCTTCATCAATAATAATAACAATTCTCATATTTCTGATATTTCTTAATTCTTCATCAGTTTTACGATTTGCCAATTCACTCATCTTTTGAATAGAAGTAACAACAAGCGGTGCTGCATTGTCTGGATTTGATAGTTTAATAAATAAGTCATTTGCTGTTTTTGTGTCTTGAACATCATCTTCATTTGTAGCAAAAGCCCTATAATTTTTTAATGACTGTGTTCCTAATTCAATCCTATCTACCAAAAATATAACCTTATCTGCTTCGCCAGAGTCAGCAATAAGTTGCGCTGATTTGAAACTTGTCATTGTTTTACCAGACCCCGTTGTATGGAAAATATACCCTCCTAATTGGTCATTTATGTTCCAATCATGGTTTGTAACCTTATCACAAATTCTGCTGGTAGCATAATATTGATAGCTTCTCATAATTTTTAATACATTATCTGTATAATCTGCGATTGTATAAAAACCAATTAATTGATGTGCCATAGGAATAGATAAAAATGAACTGGCGATTTTATTCCATTCATTAACAGGAATATTATTAAAATCGGCCCAATGAAAATAAAACTCTCTATTAAATTTTCCTTCTGGTCCAGGATTTGCAAAATATACAGTTTCTTCAGGTGTCATGGCAACAAAAATCTGTACCAGCGAGAATAGTCCTGTAAATATCCCTTCATGAGCATATTTTTCTATCTGATGATATGCGTCACTGACTGGCACTCCACTTCTTTTTAATTCTACATGGAAGACGGGCATACCATTAATTAACAGCATGATGTCCCCTCGTCTGTCATTAAGTATTCTGGCAGTTTTAAATTTTGGTTGTCTAACAATTTGATATCTGCTCTCTCCAGCTGCAATTTCATTTCTGTCATAGATTTTAAGACTTATAGTTTTTCCATAATGAAGTTTATCATCGGGGTTATCTCTTACAATATTCGTAAGTTTCCCATTGATAAAATCATTTAAAGCAACTGGTGTTCTCCCCTGATTTACATTATCAAGAATCTGTGCCATTTCTGTTTTGGTTAGAGGACAGTCATTCAGTCTGTCTTTTTGTTTATTGTTATTAAAGAGAATATCTGCCCAATTTTGAATCAAATCTTCTTCGGTTGGATATTCTATAACTTCTCTTTCCCATCCTTTTTCAAAAAGCAGAGCAACAAGAGCGTCCTCAAAATCTTTTTCTTGTTTAAAAATCATTCATAGTCCTCCGATTTTTTCTCTCTTTTCCATTTTTTTATTTTACAAACATTTTTGATAACATTGATTTTTTTACTGTTTTTAATTTATCTACCTTACGCTGATGAAGGGTAATAAGGTTATCAATAATATTAAAAATCATACCTACTTTCTGTTGTTCTATATATGAAGGATACTGTATTGTTTGCTGATGAAGGACACTACCTTTGATTCCTTGAACGGTACCACCAGAACTTTTCTTATCAATATTTTTTTGAAATGTAGGAGCCAACAAATAGCATTTTAAGTAATTATTATTTATTATATTATCTTTTCCTCTATATTTAATTATTCTTTGTGCAAGGGCTATATTTGGCTTATCCACTTGAGCTACGTTGCCACAAGGGGCTTCTGTAGTAAATAATATATCGCCTATTTCTGGTATTCCTCTTTTCATTACTTCATCATAATCTTTATATGAAATATATTCTTTCGATGCTTCGTAATCTATATAACCATCCTTGACATTTTTAGCAGTAACCAAAAAAATCCCTGTTTTAGTTTTTTTAGGTGTTTTACCCCTATAATCAACATAATCACAAACTTCTATTAACTTACGCTGTTCCCAATCGTCAGTAAATCCATTAAATCTTAAATTAGGTATTTTATTGTGACCTTGAGGAAACATTTTAGAAAGCATTGATTTTTTTAATTGAACTAAATTATCATGCTTACGCTGATGAAGGGTAATAAGGTTGTCGAGTTGTGAAAAATATTGACCAATTTTAGTTTGTTCTTCAAATTTCGGAATAAGTATTTGAATACTTTCTATATCAGATGAATTGTATGATGGCAATGCACCAACTTGTGTTAATTTTGTTAAATCAATTGTTTCAAATAAAGTTTTACCAAAATCACAATTCCAAACTTTTTTTTCAAAAACATATGCCATTGTATTATTATCTAAAAGAAAAGGAAAACGTACTAACCTCTTACGGTTGAGCATAACTGCAGCCCCTACTTTAGCAAAAAATATAGCTGGCACATCATATATAACATTCCAATGTTTTCTTGCAATTTGCTCATCTGTAACATAATTATTTGCAACCATTAATTCGTTTTCATTCCCATTAGTATTCATGTCAGAAACTTTAAAAAATGGTATTCCTTTTTGTCCACCTTGCTCAGAATCAGGAAATCCAACTCCTGACTTAGCATAACCTATATCTCCCAACTTACGCTGTTCCCAATCATCATTAAACCCCTTAAATCTAATTTCAGGTATTCTGTTTCTCTCTTCCATCTTAATTACCTCCGAGAATCTTCTTTAATTCTTGAAGCCCTAACATATCGAATTCATTACCTGTTAAATCATCCATCATAGGGATTAATGATTGTTCTGCTTCTTTAATTTCATTTTCAATATCCACAAGTGTTGTTTTATATTTATTTGATAATGTTTTTACTTTTGCTATCAGCTCTTTAATAATTGAATCCGGAACACCATGAATATTCTCTACAATAGGCTTAATCCAATTAGTTTTTAATAATTTTAAAATTTCTTCATCCGTCAATTTATTGATTTTTTCCATTGTTTTTTCAGTTAATTCTTTTTTCAGTTCTTTTGCTTCTTTATCAAGTTCTTTATTTCTTGTTAAAAGATTATCTGCTTTTTTTACTGTATATTCATAACTGCCTTCTTCGAATTCATATGTTTCCTGAAATGTTTTGATTAATGTGGCAAATGCATTTTTTCCATATGTACCATCTCTATTAGGTGTCATTTTTGACCACTGAATTTGATTATGAGTTTCTTGGTATTCTAATTTATTTTTCTTCCCCTTCAATGATAAATATTCATCGATATATTCCATTCCTGGAATCTCAATATTTTCATACACTTTTTTTAATGCATTCTTTGTTTCAGTAGCCTTGAATGATGCTTTGTCTGTATCGACAATATCAAAGTCATCTTCTGATAAATTTTCAATTAAAGAATTTAATTCACTGTTGTTTTCATTTAACTCTGATTCAATTTTTGCTGCTTTTACAAATTCATCTTTAAAATAAGTTTCCTGAACCAATTTGAATGGGGTAACTCGGCCTTCCCATCCAACTCGAGTTTCAATCGTTTCTCCTTTTTCTTTTTTTATTTTCTCTTTATTTCAACATGTCCAGAACAAGGCG
>UQVG01000015.1 GCA_900544435.1 uncultured Erysipelotrichaceae bacterium
TATTATTTATTTCAATTATTTCCTTAATCACAATATGCTTACTTTTTTATTTTATTTTTTCTTATTTTTCTACCCCTATTCAACCTCGAACAGTACATAAAAAAACTAAAAAAGAACCATCATATCCTACAGTCTCTTTCGTAGCTGTAGGTGATAATATGATCCATGAAAATGTTTATCAATATGCTCTCAAACAAGGAAATAATACAACATATAATTTTAAACCTTGTTATCAACATGTAAAAAACTATATTTCTAGTCATGATTTAGCTTACATTAATCAAGAAACTTTAATTGCTGGTGATTCTTATGGGATTAAAGGCTATCCTAATTTTAATTCCCCAGAATCTTTAATTGATGATTTACAAGATACAGGCTTTAATATGGTCTCTAGTGCGACAAATCACTCTATGGACTTGGGAAAAGATGCTTTAATGTCTTCTGCTCACATTTGGAAACAACACCCTGATATTTTATTTTCTGGTTTATATGAAAATCAAGAGGATCGTCAAACTATCAGAGTTATTGAAAGAAATGGTATTCGCTTTAGTTTTTTAGCTTATACTTTTGGTGTTAATGAAACTAAAAATTATAAATCTATTCAAAAACAATTAAAGACTTATCCTTATATATTAGGTCAATTAGATAAGGAACAAATTAAAGAAGATGTAACCAAAGCTAAGGCACAAAGTGATGTAGTCATTGTAGCTGTTCATTGGGGTAAAGAAGGACATAGTGAATTATCTTCTTTACAACAAGAATATGCTCAATATTTTGCTGATTTGGGAGTAGATGTTGTAATTGGAAACCATCCTCATCTCATTCAACCTATTGAAAAGATAAATAATACACTTATTATTTATTCTTTAGGTAATTTTTTAAGTACAATGAAAGATGTTTATAATCAATTAGAAGGAATGGTTTGTTTAGATTTTGTGAAAAAAGAAAATGAAATCAGTATTGAAAATATTCAATATATCCCACTCGTTAATCATTATAATAATGATGTTGTGACTATCTATCCTCTTAAAGACTATACTGCTTCACTAGCAAGTCAACATAATATTTTAAAAGATCAAAATAATATTGTTAAAGAATTTAAAAACTATGTCAAACAAGTCATCAATAATGATGGTATTAAAATAGAAATGTGAGGTTTATATGAAAAAGAAAATTTGTTTATTATTCCTTATTATATGTATCATTACTGGTATTGTTTTTTTCTATCCTAAAAATAATACAAAAAAAGTAAAAACAACAAAGAAAAAAACACCTGTTATAAGTTATTATCATCAAGAAAATAAAAAACGTTATGATTATTATCAAAAACAACATCAAGATCTAAGTCAAGAGGAAGTCATTACTCTTGTAAATATGAACCGTGATTTTGATTTTTATGGAAAAATCATTAAACAAGAACATCCTAATGATTTAAATACAATTGTTAATAAATATTATCAATTAGATGAAAACTATGAGCCTAGTGATCTTGTTGAAATCAATACCAATGCAGGAACTTATGGAAGTCCTTATAGTAAACATACTGCTAGAAAAGTCGTTTATGATGATTTTCAAGCTTTAAAAAAAGCTTGTGCCAATAAAGGGTTTGAATTATATGTAGCTTCTGGTTATCGTTCAACTGCATGGCAAAAAGAAATTTATAATCATATGGTAGAAACTTATAGTGTAGAAAGAGCTGATGAAACTTGTTCACGTCCTGGACATAGTGAACATACAACAGGTTTAGGTTTGGATATTGCTTTAGATCAATATAAATTCGAAGAAGTAGAAAAACATCCTCAATATACTTGGTTTTTAAGTCAATTAAGTCATTATGGTTTTATCTTACGTTATCCTAAAGATACAGAAAATTTAACAGGCTATAGCTATGAAGCATGGCATATTCGCTATGTAGGAAAAGAACTTGCTCAAAAAATAGAAAAAAGTGGTCTTACTTTTGATGAATATTATGCTAGAAACTATTAAGAAGATAGCAAGCTATCTTCTATGTTTCCAATATTCAGTTACAGGTATTTCTGGATTACTTTCATCCCATGGCATTTCATGTCTTTCAAAATAACCAATCACTTGTTTATCATGATTACGAACAGGAACAAAGAATTCTCTTTCTCCTGTTTTTTTATTATATGTTTCAAACATCTCATCTTCACCAGCATCAGCTCGTTTTAAAAATTCTTCTATTTTAATTTTAGAATTTTCATTATGACAATTAAATAAACTTTGATTGATTTGTACACGATTTCCATATCTTTCTTTAGCTGTTTTATTCATATATCGAACAATATGTTGACGATCAACAAAAACAACTTCATAACTATAAGCATCTAAAATACTTTCTAATATTTCTTTTGTAATTTCCATTTTATTCTCCTTTTTCATTTATTATAACATATTGTTTTAATGATTAGATTTTTTAACACTATACTATTTTTGTTTTTTCTTGTATAATAATAAGGTAAATATTTAGTGCCTATTTTAGTAGCTGTTGTTTTAGTTTGGTTTACTTACCTTATTGTTAACTTCGTAGCTACAATTATTAAAGCAAAGAAAAAAGATGAAACAATGATTTGTGGAGTCAGTAAACAAGGAAAAGTATTTTATGGAATACTTACTGTTATTTATCTCGTTATGTTTGTTTATTGTATTTATTACATGATTTCTCATTTATTAAATGGAGATGTTGATAGTGTTTATTTACCATTAAATGCTTTAACTATTTATTCAATTGCTTTCTATTTTACGATTCAATGGATTATTTATTTTGGACAAAGACAAGTTTTAATTGGTCGTGTTATCTTTGATTATCGTAAAATTAAAAGAGTTTCTTATCCAAAGAAATCAAAATTACGTTTTACATATGGACAAAAAGTATTAGAAACAAATATTCGTTTTATTGATGATTCAATTCTTAAAAAATCATTACAAAGAACAAGATAAAAAGCAATTTCATTCGAAATTGCTTTTTTATTTAATAGGAATCCAAATATTATGATAATTAAAATATTCCTCTTCTGGTTTCCACATCGAAACAACCTGAGAAATCACATCTCCTGCGAGTTGAAGACTATTTTTTTCCATATATTCAAATGCTGGCTTTAAAACTTCGTAAGTAAGTATTTGACTTGAACGTGATGAAATCGTCATATAAAGACATAATTGTTCAGGATAATAATGAACATATTCACTTTCTTTAAGATCTAATACTCCTGCAAATTCTTCTTCAACACCTATTCCATAATAAAATTCTTTATTTTCATTTTCTATATGTTCTTTAGGAAACACTGCTGTAGAAAAAACAAAAGGAATTTTTTGACAAAATTCTTTAAGTTCTTCACGTTCTTCTTTCTTTAAATCAATCGTATAACATTTTTGAGTATCTATTCGATAAATTCCTGGTCTTTTTTGTAAAGTAAAATTTAAATTTTCACTACGACTAATAAGCTTTCTATTGGTACGTAATCTTTTTAATAAATTCATTTGATAAATAATATTTTTTTCTATGATTTGTTCTTGTTTTTCTAACAAATCATCAATTTCTTCTAAAGATTTACTTTGTAAGATACCTGCAGTCTCTTCAATAGACAGACCAAATCCAAGATAACAACGTGCTCGAATCAACATATGTAAATCCCATGTCGTATAATAACGATATCCTGTTTCTTGATCATGAATAGGCGCAATGATACCTTTTCTTTCATAATAACGAATTGTTTCAGCGGTAATTCCTAGTATTTTTGCTAATTCTCCAATTGTATATGTATTGTACATAATCCACCAACCTTCAAATAGTTTTAAAGTTTTCGCCTTATTATAACATATTTCTTTATTTTTTTACTGATTTTGACTTCATTTTACCCTATTGACTCTCAAATTGTTTGAGAGTTTAAAATGACTTTGTTAAAAAAATAACATGTGATGTTAAATAAATAACAAAGGGAGAGAAAAATTATGGAAGAAAAAAAAGTTGTTCTTATCACAGGTGGAGCAATGGGACAAGGTCGTGCTCATGCTTACAAATATGCTGAAAATGGTTTTAATGTTGTTTTAGCTGATATGTTAGATCCATCTCATGAAGCATTTAAAGAAACAATTGCAAATTGTGAAGCTAAAGGAGCAAAAGTTTTAGCTAAAAAAGCAAACATTACTTCTACTGAAGATATGGAAGCATTATTTGCTTCAGCATGGGAAACATTTGGTCGTTTAGATGTTGTTATTGCTAATGCTGGTGTTATTAACTTCGGTTATACTTGGGAATTAACTGATGAACAAGTTGAAAAAGTAATGGATATTAACTTAATTGGTACTTGGCGTACTGATAAATATGCTACTCAATATATGTTAAAACAAGGATTTGGTCGTATTATTAATATTTCATCAACTTCTGGTTTATATGGTACTCCTCAATTAGCTACTTATTGTATGAGTAAATGGGGTATTTTAGGATTAACTAAAACTCTTGCTAAAGAAGTGGGTTCTAAAGGAATTATTGTTAATGCTTTATGTCCTACTAAAGTTAAAACTCCAATGTGTGAAACAATGGATTATGTTAAATTCATTAATGATTTAACTGGTAAAGATTTCAAATCTGTTGAAGAAATGTATGCTGGTGTACCATTCCTTGAAGTAGAAGATATTGCAAGTATGGTTTATTGGTTAGGAACTAGTAGAGAAGCTGGTAAATTCAATGGACAAGGTGTATCACTTGATTTAGGTACTTTACAATAATAAGGGAGAAAAGAGAATATGAAAATTACAAAAGCAACACGTTGGCGTGTTTTTGCAGGGGTTTGGATTCAAAGTTTATTCACTTCTGCCACTGCCTTCTTTAGTTTATTCTGCTTGCCATTTTGTAATCAATTTGGATGGAGTAATTCAGATTTTTCAATGGCATACACAATTTATATGTTTATCTACTGTGCAGTAGGTTTCCTTGGTGGTATTTTAGCTGAAAAATTACAACCAAGAGTTGCTATTTATATTGGTTTAGTTTTATTTGCTGGAGGATGGATCTTAACTGGTTTTGCTTCATCTATTCCATTCTTATATATTGCTTATGGTGTCATTGCTGGTGCTGGTGCTGGAACAATTTATCCTGCATGTTTACCAACAGCATTAAAATGGTTCCCAGATAAAAGTGGTTCTATCTCTGGTTTAGTTCAAGCTGGAGCTGCTTGTGGACCTTTCATTATGTCACCTATCGCTCAAATGTTAATTGATAATTTTGGAGCACCAATGGCTTGTAAAATTTTAGGTGTTGTTTTCTTAATCGGTGTTGGAGCTGTTGCTTGGATGATCGTTCCTTGTCCTGATGGATGGACTCCTGAAGGTTGGGTACCAAGTGCACAACAAAGCAAAGAATTACATACAAAAGATTACAATATTCCTCAAATGGTTAAAACTCCAATCTTCTGGGTATTATTAGTAATGTTTATTTTCGCTAATGCTGCTGGAACTATGATGGTTTCTGCAACATCACCAATTGCTCAAACTCAAATTGGTTTATCAGCTATGGATGCTGCTTTATGTGTAAGTTTAATGACTTTATTTAATATGTTTGGTCGTTTATCATTTGGTGTTATTTATGATAAATTAAAAGGATGGAATTCTTTAATTCTTGTCTTAATCTTAAATGGTATTTCAATGATTATGTTAACAATTGCTCATTCATTTGCATACTTTGTTGTATGTATTGCTTTAGTTGGTTTCTCATTTGGTGGATTACTTGTTGTTTTCGCTCCAATGGTTAAAACAATCTTTGGTTCTAAATATTATAATAGAAACTATGGTTTAATCTTTATTGGTTATGGTATTGGTGCTTTCGTTGGTCCTAAGATTTCAGCAAGTTTCTTTGATGCTACTGGATCTTACGTAATGGGATTCATTGGTTCAGCTATTCTTGCTGCAGTTGCTGTTTTATTAGTCGTTGTTGCTAAAAAACTTGCTAACAAAATGTTAAATGCTTAATTTTAAGGGGTGAAAAATTTCACCCCTTTATTTTATACTTTCCTTTACCTTCTTTAATCAGTATATTCCCATCACAAAGCTTTTTTAATATTCTTTGCAGTTGTCTTCGACTACAATGAAGATAATTTGTGGCTTCTTCAATGCTTTTTAATGAACCATAACAATAATATTTCAAATAATATAAAAAACGTTCTTCAACACTTTGATAAACAAATTGATTGGTTGATGATTGTTTTAATTTAGAAGCGATTGAATTTAAAAGTGTATGTAGAAATTTTATATCTTGATTAAGCTTTTCTTTATTATCTTTTAAAGAAAGAGCCAACGTTTTGACCTTTGTTTTTGCTTCCGCAAAAAACATCGGATTTAAATCATCAACAAATTCCATATCTCCTAAAATACATAATTCTTCACTTTGAGAAACAATTGTTTGTCTGCCTTCTTGATCAATAAAAGAAATCAATAATGTCCCTTCTAATACAAATTGAATATATTGTGTTTTTTCTAAAGGATTAATAATTGTTTCACCTTCTTCATATTCAATCACTATAAATTCATATTCCTTAGAAAAATAATTTCCTATTTTGTATTCTTCTTTTACTTTATTTATTAAATTTTTATCATAAATCTTTTTCATATCTTTATTGTGACACATGTCACAATAATTGACAAATCATTTTGTTATACTTCCCTAGAAAGAGAGGTATTTATATGAATAATAATGATTTATTTGAAAAAGCGCCCATATCTAAAGCTTATTTTAAACTTGCTTTACCTGTTGTATTAAGCATGGTTATTTCTTTAGTCTATAATATGGTTGATACATTTTTTGTGGCACAAACACAAAATACAAACCTTGTTGCCGGTGTTTCTCTATGTACCCCAATCTTTACCTTAATGATTGCTTTAGGAGATATCTTTGGCATTGGAGGAAGTTCTGTTATTTCTCGTTTGTTTGGACAAAAACAAGATGAAGAAGGAAAAAATGTCAGTGGGTTTTGTTTCTATGGAGCTATTGTTTGTGGACTTATTGTTTCAATTATTATGATGATTGCTAGAAAACCGATTTTAACACTGCTTGGAACAAATCAAGCAACGCTTCCTTATGCCAGTCAATATTATACTTACATGGCACTAGGTGCTACTTTGATTATTGTTTCCTTGACACCTAGTAATCTCATGAGAACAGAAGGATTGGCTACAGAATCCATGATTGGAACAATTACCGGTTCAATTGTTAATATGATTTTAGATCCTATTTTTATTCTTTATTTAAACATGGGAGCTGGAGGTGCAGCCATTGCTACTATTATTGGTTATTTTGCATCAGACCTTGTTTTTATTTATCTTACTTTAAAGAAAAGTAAAAAACTGTCTATTTCTTTAAAATATACACATATTACCAAAGATGAACTCATTTCTATTTTTACAATTGGTATTCCTGCTTCTATTACAAATTTAATGTCTAGCTTTGCAATGGCTATAACAAACAATTACTTAGTAGCCTTTGGAAATGATAAAGTAGCAGCCATGGGAATTGTATTAAAAATCAATATGATTGTTTTACTTGTCATGATTGGTTTTGCTTTTGGTGCACAACCTTTAATTGGTTATAATTATGGTGCTAAAAATACAAAACGTTTAAAAGAGATTATTAAATTTGATTTGCTGGTAGAAATTATTTTTGCTTTATGTACATCTATTACTTTAGCTTTATTTACACCATCATTTATTAAAATCTTTATGAATGATTCTACAATTATTCAATCAGGAACTTTAATGTTAAGATTTCTACTTTTATCTTCTCCTTGTGTAGGCATTATTTTAGTTTTTACAACTTTATTTCAATCAGAGGGTAAAGCACTTCCTGCTTTATTACTTTCTATAGGAAGACAAGGAGTTGTTTTTGTTATTTGTATTATTGTTTTATCTCATATATTTGGTTATTATGGCATTATTTGTAGTCAAACAATTGCTGATATCTTAACAGCAATCTTGGCACTTGTTTTATATAAAGTATCTCAATGATAAAAAGATATCTTGTAGGATATCTTTTTATTTTAATATATTTACAATCTTTTCTATTTGTTTTTTATTAAGCGTTTGTCCACCACGTGTATGTAATATACTATTTAATTCCCTTTCATTGTTAATCGTATAATCACTATCTATTGGACTATTCATATTGACAAATAATACATAACCATTTATCCATAAATCAATACCATAATACTTCAAATATTCTTTTAATAAATAAATTTCTCTTTTTAATTGTTTAATAGGATTTCTCACTTCTTTTACATATTCATTATTTCCACTACTTATTTTATACTTATTCCAATATTCATCATCTTCATT
The DNA here is from genome assembly GCA_900544435.1 of uncultured Erysipelotrichaceae bacterium. Taxonomy (GTDB): domain Bacteria; phylum Bacillota_I; class Bacilli_A; order Erysipelotrichales; family Coprobacillaceae; genus Faecalibacillus. Next base: position 8,344 of record UQVG01000015.1, read on the forward strand.
TCCTTCAAGTTCGCCACTATAGTTCTTTACTTCAAAAATAAAGACACCATTTTTATTGATAACAACATAATCTAATTCTGTTTCTCTTCCATGAACAACAATTTCTACATTATTAAAGAGAATATCTTGTTCATTGAGATATTGTTGAATCATTTTACCAGCAAGTATCTCTCCTTCTTTACCTGCTCTTTCTTTTCCATCTTCTTCAGTACGTGGCAATAAAAAAATCAGTAAAACGATTACGAGTAAAAATAACATTATTATTTCTATATTCATGATGATCACCTATATCATTATAACAAAAAAATTACAAGGTTTATGCACCTTGTAATCCTTTTATATCTTGATCAGTAATTCTTTTACCTGCTTCTATTTTATTAATAACTTTAATAATACCATTTAAAGACTTTTTATTTGGTTTAATAGTATCACACTTTTTACCTTTCATAGAATAAGTCTTATATGAAATTTCTGATTCTCCTGTAAGTTGAACATTATACATTTTCCATTTAGCCATATCATCTAATTGCATTTGAACAAGTGATTTTATATCTTCTGATGACATATTTGTTTCAAAGCATCCTTCTACAGCTTGTAAAATATTTGAATAATTTGTAATAATCTTAGGAGATATTGCTTTATTGATCATTGCTTTAAGTAATCTTTGTTGATTTCTTCCTCGATCAAAATCTCCTCTAGGTAAAGAATATCTTTCTCTAACAAAGCATAATGCTTTATCACCATTCATTTCATTAATTCCTTTTTTAATATGATAATGTCCATGTAAGGTTGTAAAATCATATGGTGAATCAATAGTAACACCACCTAAAGCATCAATAATATTTGTAATTCCACTGAAATTTGTTTTAGCATAATAATTCACTTTTAAATCTAAGAAATCTTCTATTGTAGAAATCGTTTCATTAATTCCATACATTGCTGAATGGGTTAATTTATCCATTTTACCATTTTTATGCAAATTAACTTGTGTATCTCTAGGAATAGAAACAATTAATATTTGTTTTTGAATTGGTGAAACACATACTGCCAAATTAACATCAGCTCTTGAAATTGCTGAAACAGTACCATAAGTATCTATACCTGTCATATAAACAATAAATGGATTTTTAGTCACATTTGTTTCTTGTGTCACTGAATTCAATTTTTCTTGAATCTCTACTTTATATAAACTTTTTAAATTTTCAGAAATTCCTTCATGATTAGCCTCCAATAAAGCCATATAAGCATTATCAGCAACAATGACATCAACATCTTCATCCATAATAGCATCACCTAATGAAGAATAATCTTTATAATCTTTTGTTTGAAATTCTTTTTTTGTTTTATCTTCAATTTCAGCAATAGCCGATGTAATATTCTTTGAGCCTTTTTCACTAGCAATTCCAATTTCTGTATTATCCTCTATATCACTTAAACTTTGATAAATACTATCTTTTTTAACATACATACAAATAACTCTTGTTTGTGTAAAAGAACCTGTAATATTAGATAAAAAACTATTTCCTTTAAATGCCATTACTGAAACAAATCCTAAAGCAATACTTAAAGCTAATGATAAAAGTTTTCCAAAAACTAATCTTGTATATTTATTTTCTCTCTTTTTCTTTCTAATACCTGATTTAATTAATATTGAACTTAAAAGCCATAATAGAAAAATAACAACTACAAGCGCAATAAAATACTTAAATGGTAACATTTTTAATATATAAATGCATCCTAAAAAGATGATTGAAACAATAAATTGTATTAACAATAAAATACGTCTTGAAAACAATTTAGACATAAAACTTCTTTTCTTTTTTTTAGCCATTAAAACACCCTCTTAACAGAAAACATTTTAGCACATAAAGATTACTTATTCAATTCAAGCTAAAAGACATAAAACAACAAAAAGAACTAGATTTAACTCTAGTTCTCCATCTTTTCATTTACAGGATCAATTCCTTTTCTTTGTAAAATTGCATGTACAACATTTCTTTTACCACTTTCACTTCCTGCAGAAGTACATGTTGATAAAGTAATCACTGATTGTACTTGAGATTGATCAAAATCTACATTAATAGAAGATGTTTTAACCATTTCTTGTACAAATGAAGCTGTATCAACAATATGTGTATTATATAAAACACTTGATTCAGAAATAATATGTCCTACAACTACTTTATATTGGCTTACTGTCCCATCTGGTAAATAGATATAAATATAAGGATGTTTTTTAGCAAAGCTTTGGTCTGTATATGATTTAATATTATTAAACATTGAACCATTTTTCATATTATGTCCATAAATAACTGTATTAAAATCATTAAATGGATCTTCATTTTCACTTGCTACAAAAATACTTCCTGCATTTAATTTTTTATGATCTATATCACTATGAATATAAGTATCATTTGTTTCACCTTGTAAAACAGGATAATTAACATTCGTATCTGGAATTTGAATCCATGCTTTTACATCTTTATTTCTTTGTAAAAGCTCATCCCAATTAATTTGTAAGTAACTTTCTTTTTCTTCAGGATCAGTTTCTTTTGTATAATCTTTAGCAATTTCACCATAATCATCATCTATTTTTTTATAATTCAAATAAATATTAACTAAATTATAAGCCGAATAACAAAATACACAAACACAGACAGTCAGTAAAATATATCTAATTGCTTTTTTCATTATACATTAAATTTAAACAACATGATGTCTCCATCTTGACCTACATATTGTTTACCTTCTTGTCTAATTTTTCCAGCTTCTTTTAAAGCTTGTTCACTACCATATTTTACTAAATCATCAAAACTATAAGTTTCTGCTTTAATAAAACCTCTTTGGAAGTCACTATGAATAATTCCTGCCATTTCTGGAGCAGTCATTCCTTCTTTAAATGTCCATGCTCTTACTTCTTGTACTCCAGCTGTAAAATAAGTTCTAAGACCTAATAAGCTATAAGCTTCTTTAATTAATTTATCAAGACCACTTTCTTCAATACCTAAATCTTGCATAAACATAGCTTTTTCTTCTTTATCCATTCCTACTAATTCAGCTTCAATTTTTGCACAAATAGGAACAACGTCGCTACCTTCTTCTTTCGCAAATTCTAAAACTTGAACATAATATGGATTTTGCATTGGATCTTCTAAATCTTCTTCACCTAAGTTAGCTACATAGATTAATGGTTTCATTGTAAGTAAAGTATATTGTTTGACAATTAACATTTCTTCTTTATCAAATTCAATACTTCTTGCTGGTTTATTTGCTTCTAATGTTGGTTTTAATTTTTCTAAAACACTCATTTCAGCTTTAGCTTCTTTATCTCCTGATTTAGCTTTCTTTTCTAAACGTCCAATACGTTTTTCAACTGTTTCTAAATCAGCCATGATCAATTCTAAATTAATTGTTTCAATATCTCTAATAGGATCTACATCACCATCAACATGTGTAACATCCTTATCTCTAAAACATCTTACAACCTCACAAATTGCATCCGTTTCTCTGATATTTCCTAAGAATTTATTACCTAATCCTTCTCCTCTACTTGCACCTCTTACAAGACCTGCAATATCCGTAAATTCAAAAGTTGTTGGAACTGTCTTTTTAGGTTCAATCATTTCTGTTAATTTATCTAAACGATAGTCTGGTACTTCTACGACACCTACATTTGGATCAATTGTCGCAAACGGATAGTTTGCTGCTTCTACTTGTGCATTTGTAATTGCGTTAAATAATGTTGACTTACCTACATTTGGTAATCCTACAATACCTGCTGTTAATGCCATCTTTTTCACTCCTCTTTTTTTACCTCTTTATTGTAATGAAAAATACCCATAAAAGCAATATTTTCGTTTTGTCATTTTTTTTCATTTAAAATTATTTTATAATAAGCAACGAGGTGATTTCATGTTATCAACAATAGATTTGCACGGATGTAGTCAAAGTGAAGCTAAAGTAAAACTAGATCATTTTTTAAAAGGAACTTCAATTCTTGTTAAAGAAGTGACAATTGTTCATGGATATTCTTCTTCTATTCTTTTAAATTATGTTAGAAAAAAATATTCACATCCAAGAATTGAAAGAAAAATACTGACACTTAATAAAGGAGAAACAGTTTTTATCTTAAAATAATGGAAAAATTTTATCAAAATAATCTCAATTTCATCCGTCAACATCATTTAGATAAAATATGTGTTGTACTTGCTAAGACAACACCTTATCTTACTGCAATACTTTACGCACTAACACTTTTAATATTATTTATCAATCATTCATCAAAATTATTAATAACAATTATTAAACCATTAAGTTCTTTTTTAATTGTAACAATCATTAGAAAACTCTATGATCGTCCACGTCCATGTATAACATTTAATATTGAACCACTTGTAGGTCATAAAACTGGAGAATCATTTCCTAGTCGTCATACTGTAAGTGCTTTTGCAATTGCTTTTGCCTTATTAAATATTAATATTTATTTAGGAGTCATTGCTTTAATTATTGCATGTATTGTAGGGTTATCAAGAATTATTTGTGCTGTTCATTTTATAAGCGATGTTCTTTGTGGTTTTTTAATTGCATTTATCATTTATTTAATATAACGAAATTTTTATTTCGTTATTTTTTTACTAAAATAAAAAGAAAAACATCAAAAAATTGTCTATATAATAATAGGAGGAAAAATTATATGGATAAAGTATTAGAAATCACATCAAATGATCATATCATCATGATTGATAAACTCTGTAAAAGAATATTAGGTCATCCAGAAATTTTAGGAAGAATTATCAAAGGTTTTATTAAAGAAGCTAAAGATGTATCTCTAGAAGAAATCATTGGAATAATTAAAGGAAATGATGGTTTTCAACAATTAAATAATGTAATAGATATTCCCTATCATGGAAAAGTAGAATTTGATTATTTCTGTTATATCAACTTACCACAAAAAGAGGGTACATCAAAAAGAATCTATCTAGATGTTGAAATACAAAATGTAGAAAATCCAGGCTATGCTCTATTAACAAGAGGAAATGATTATCTTTCAAGAATGATTACCAGTCAAAATGGTAAAGAATATGATTATCGAAATTATGATGGAATGAAAAAAGCCTATGTGATATGGATACTGCCACAGGCAGCTAGAAAAAGAGATGGACATGTTAATCGTTATAAAACAACTGAAGAAAATATCAGTGGAGCAACAATTGAAAGGTTAGATAGCTATGATAAAAATGAACAGATTATGATATACTTAAATAAAGATCATAAGCTAGAAGACAAGTATGAAAGCAGTGATTGGATAAAGACACCATTAGTCATATTTTTTAATAATACATACGATCTTTTAGTAAAAAAAGATGTCATGAAAAAATATAAATTTAAAGAAATAGAGAAGGAGGTTGAAAAGATGTGTAATTTAGGAGAAATGATAGCGAGAGAGAATATAGAAAAAGGACATTCTATGGGATTGGAACAAGGACTTGAACAAGGACAAAAATTAGAAAGAATTACATCGATTAAAAATTTAATGAAAAAAATGGCAATACCATTAGATAAAGCGATGGACTTATTAGATTTATCCAGCGTAGAAAAGGAAGAAATGAAAAAATATTTTCAATCTTAAAAGAACGTGCAAATTACACGTTCTTTTGTTTATTAATTAATATTTTACGATAAAATCGAGAGTATTTAGTGACTTCACTATTAATTTTCTTTACCCCATATTTTTCTAAAAGTGTTTTTTCATCACTAAATAAGTTTGTTCCTAATCCTAGATGTTCACCTTTGATCTTGACTCCTAAACTCGCAAGAATTGTTGGATAAAAATCAAAGATAGCAAATTTTCTATTTTTAGGTTGAAGAGGTTCAATTGCACTATTAATAAAACAATTATAAGGGGTACGTAAATAGTTTTTATCTAAGTGCTTAAAGAATTTTTCAGACATACTTTTATGATCGCCTGTAATAACAATTGTTGTATTTTCATACCATTCTTGTTTTTGACACCATCTTACAAAAGCTTCCACTTGTCTTGATTGACAACTAATAACATTAGCGTATTGACTATCATATTCATGTTTACACTCGTCACAAATATACCCATCTGGTGTATGGGTATCAATTGTCACAAGCTCCATAAAAAATGGTTGATTACTTTTAGACATTTCTGTTAAATCTTCTTTCGCAAATTCAAAGACTTTTTTATCTTCAAAGCCCCAAAAAACATGATAATCTTGAGGAAGTCTTCCATCTTTCTTTAAAGAAGTCGTATCTTCTATTTTAAAATTTCCATGTTGTTTATAAAAATTAGAGGTACAACCAAAGTTTGCATCTGATCCCATTAAAATTCGATTTTGATAACCTTGTTTTTCTAATATTTCACCAAGTGTATAACATCCTGATAAAAATGAAGAATTTTCATCATATTTATCTTTAGAAAGTGGAAATAAAAGTGGAATTCCAGCTTCTTGTGCAACCATTGAAGCAATAGTCCATTGTGTTCCTTCAATAGTATAAGAACCCCCTATTTTATTCGAGTGTGAAAAATTAATATTTTCTTTTGCAAGCTTACCTAATTCTTTAATATAATTATTTTCTTCTTGTCCTCCATCTTCTTTAGAAAGATACGTATTTTCTACAGATTCTAAATAAATATGAATTAAATTTCTTTTTTCTTTAAATTCTAATTCAACATTTTGAGGATCTACATAATGTTCTTCATAAAGTTTAGATGTTCTAACCATATCAAAAACATACGTAATAATTTGATAATTAATTAATGCGTAAAGTAATGTTCCAAGAATTAAAACAGTAATACAAATACCTTGATAATCAAATAAAAAAACAAGTGGTGTTTTATATAATAAAAATACTCCTATTAAAGTTGTTAAAAATGCTGGGGGGGCACAATTTAAAAACCAATCTTTAAAAATACCTTCATCTGTTCCATCACATGGAACCACCATGTGATAAATCATTTGATTTAAGGTTTTTACTGAAAAAGTACGATTTCCCCATAAAATACTAAAGATTACTAACATT
>UQVG01000016.1 GCA_900544435.1 uncultured Erysipelotrichaceae bacterium
CAAAAAAATCATGATCAAAAAAGTAAAGAAATAATCATTCTTTCTAATACTAAATTAGTTTTATCTTTAATGAAAAGATTTTACCAAAAATCAAATCATTATGAGGATTTATTTCAAGTAGGAATTGTTGGTTTAATTAAAGCAATTGACCATTTTGATACCAATTATCAATTACAATTTTCAACGTATGCAGTTCCTTTGATTATTGGTGAAATGAAACGTTATTTAAGAGATAATACACAAGTTAAAATTTCTAGACCTATTAAAGATCTAGCATATGCTATTTTAAAAGAAAAGGAAAAGTATTTAAATCAATATCAAAGAGAACCTACTATAAATGAACTTTCTCAAAATTTAAATATTGATAAAAAAAATATTATAGAAGCAATACAATCTACCCAAAGTATTGCTTCTTTCCAAGATGTTGTTGGAAGTGATGATCAAAATGAATTATCTTTATTAGATGTTGTTTCTCTTGATCAAGAAACGCTTAAACATTATCATGATCATCTTGATTTAAAAAAAGCATTTGATTGTTTAAATCAAAGAGAAAAGCAAGTGATTCAAGAAAGATATTATCAAGGCTATTCACAATGTGAAATAGCCGATGAACTTTTTGTTTCTCAAGCACAAATTTCTCGAATTGAAAAAAAAGCTTTAGAAAAATTACATAAAAGATTAGTCTAAAGCATATTTTATAGAGGTGATCGTATGCGATTTGTATCATTACAATCAAAAGATGTTATTAATGTCTATGATGGTAAAAAAATTGGCTATATTGCTGATATTGAATTAGATTGGTGTCAAAAGTGTATACAAGCATTAATTGTCGAAAAAATGAATTTTTTTCATTTTTTTTGTTTTTTTAAAGAACCACCTGTCATTGTTATTCCGATTGAATGTGTAATTTCTTTAAAGGGTGATGTCATTTTGGTGAATATTGAACAGGTTTAACCATATTTCCTTGTTGATACCTTTGATAATCAATAAATGTATGGTATAATATTGAGGAAATAAAAGGAGGATGACTTCATGGGTTACGGTGAAAAAGTAAAGAAATGGTTTTTCGATGAAGATGGGGATGAAGGAGATATTGCTGAAGATTATGATGCTGTAGAAATTGATACTGAACCTAAAACAAGTTTATTTGAACAAGCAAAATTTTCTAAAACAAGCGAAGCTGTGAAATCATTAAATATGAATAAAGATAGTCATTTAGTTTTATTTGAACCACGTTCATTTGGAGAAACTCAAGATATTGCAAATTATTTAAAAACAAAGAAAGCGACAGTTGTTAATTTACATCGTTTACAAAAAGATCAAGCAAAACGTGTTGTTGATTTTTTAAGTGGTGTTATTTACGCTATTGAAGGTGATATTCAAAGAATTGGACCAAAAATTTTCTTATGTACACCTCGTAATATTTCTGTTGCTGGAACAATTGATTTAGATGAAGATGAACAAGAAGATTAAAAAGTATGGTTTCCATACTTTTTTAAGTTATGTTAGAACATTTTAAGGGAGAAGAAGTCTTTGTAAAAAAGGTACTTGATTATTTAGATCAAGTACAATATAAACAAAGACTTATTTTAACTCAATTTTTAGATCCATATCATCAATCAATTGTTAAAAGTGTTATTGGACATCAAGAAGAAGTTCAAATTTTAGAAAATGGTGGTTTTATTCATAGTGAAAGTCAAAGAATGATTATTGCTCCTTATTTTTATGAGATAGAAAAAGATGATTTTGAAATTGTTGTTTGTAAAATTGTTTATGCAAAGAATTTTGAAAAATTAACACATCGAGATATTTTAGGTGCTTTAATGTCTTTAGGAATCAAAAGAGAATTGTTTGGAGATATTGTAGAAAAAGATAAAGACTTTTATTTAGCTGTAGATCGACATATTTATGAATATTTAAAAGATCATTTATCAATGATTAAAAGAAGTAAAGTAAAGTTTGTAGAGTGTCATGAAGAAATCGAAGTTAAAAATGATTATTTAGTAAAATCATTTATTGTTTCATCATTTCGCTTAGATAAAATTATTTCTTCTTTTTATAAAATATCAAGACAAAAAGCAGCTGAATTTATCCGTGCTGGTCATGTAAAAGTTAATCATAAACCGGTTGAACAAATAAATTATTTATGTAATAATAAAGACATAATATCATTCAAAAAGCATGGTAGAGTGATGTTTGTTGATTGTAAGAAGCAAACACGTTCTGATAATTATGTGGTTGAAGGATATTTTTATAAGTAGGGAGTGAACATGATGTCGATAAAAAAGCAATTATTTGGTTATAATAAGTCACAAGTTGATGAGTTAATCAATAGAAAAGATAATGAAATAAAGCAGTTGAATGATCAAATGAAAAAACTACAAGAGGATTATCAACAATTAGAGCATCAAAAATCATTATTACAACATCGTGTGAACATCCAAGAACAAACAAATGAAGAAATTGCACGTCTTGCATTAAAAGAAGCAAGCGAACTTATTGACAAAGCGAAAAAGAATGCTAATATGATACTGAGCGAATCGCTGGAGTATGTTCGTTCGTTATCTGGTGAGATGAGCGACTTTAAAGCGCAAGCTGTTAAATTTAGAGCTTCGGTAGAAAAAATGTCAAAAGATATCCTTGAGTCTATTGATCAATCTGAAGTTTACAATTTAATTAATGAAGATAAATACGATGAAGGAGACAGTTTATAATTAGAGTTTTAAGAGAGCTGATGGTTGGTGTAAATCAGTAACAAAGATTATAATGTATCACTCTGGAGTAGCCCTTTGAATTGAGTAGAAGGTGACGTTAATCGCGTTAAGATTTCAAGAGCGTATGAAAATACGAATTAAGGTGGTACCGCGATCACATCGTCCTTAGGATGATGTGTTTTTTTATTTTTAAAGAGAGGAAAGAAAAAATGAATTACAAAGACACATTATTAATGCCAAAAACTGACTTTGAAATGCGTGGAAACTTACCAAAAAAAGAACCTAAGTATGTAGAACGTTGGCAAGAAAACGACATGTATAACAAAGTTATCCAACAAAACGAAGGAAAAGACAGCTTTGTCTTCCATGATGGTCCTCCATATGCTAATGGAAATATGCACATGGGACATATGTTAAACAAAGTAATCAAAGACGTTATTTGTCGTTATAAAAATATGAATGGTTTCTATACACCATATATTCCTGGATGGGATACTCATGGTTTACCAATTGAAAATGCTATTCAAAAATTAGGTGTTAATCGTAAAGAAATGCCTACAGCTAAATTTAGAGAAAAATGTGATGCTTATGCTCATGAACAAGTTAATAAACAAATGTCACAACTTATTCGTATGGGAACATTTGCAGATTATAAACATCCATATTTAACATTACAACATGAATTTGAAGCAAGACAAATTGAAGTTTTTGCTAAAATGGCAATGGATGGATTAATCTTCAAAGGATTAAAACCAGTATATTGGTCACCATCAAGTGAATCAGCATTAGCTGAAGCAGAAGTTGAATATCATGATATCAAATCACCAACTATCTTTGTTAAATTCCAAGTTAAAGATGGTAAAGGAATTTTAGATAATGATGTTAATTTCGTTATTTGGACAACTACACCTTGGACAATTCCAGCTAACTTAGCAATCTGTTTAAATGCATCTTATAATTATGCATTAGTAGAAACAGAAAAAGGAAAATTAATTGTTTTAGATACTTTAGTTGATGAATTAATGGCTAAATTTGAAATTACTGATTATAAAGTTGTTAATCATTATAAAGGATCTGAATTAGAATATATCACATGTCAACATCCATTATATGACAGAGAATCATTAGTCATCTTAGGAGATCACGTCACTGCTGATTCTGGTACTGGATGCGTTCATACAGCACCTGGATTTGGGGCTGACGACTTCTTTGTTGGTCAAAAATACAATTTACCAGCTTACTGTAATGTTGATGAACATGGTTGCATGATGGAAGACTGTGGTGAATGGTTAGCTGGTCAATATGTTGATGATGCTAATAAAACAGTAACTATGAAATTAGATGAAATCGGTGCTTTATTAAAACTTGAATTCATTACACATAGTTACCCACATGATTGGCGTACTAAAAAACCTATTATCTTTAGAGCAACTGATCAATGGTTCTGTTCATTAGATAAAATCAGAGATAAATTATTAAGTGAAATTGATAATGTTAACTGGTTAAATGAATGGGGTCATATTAGAATCTATAATATGATTAGAGATCGTGGAGACTGGTGTATTTCACGTCAACGTACTTGGGGTGTACCAATTCCTATTTTCTATTGTGAAGATGGAACACCAATTATTGAACAAGAAGTATTTGATCATATTTCTGAATTATTTAGAGAACATGGTTCAAATGTTTGGTTTGAAAGAGATGAAAAAGATTTATTACCTGAAGGATATACAAATGAACATTCACCAAATGGTATCTTCAAAAAAGAAAAAGATATCATGGATGTATGGTTTGACTCAGGAAGTTCACATACAGGTGTCATGGTAGAAAGAGGATTTAATTATCCTGTAGATCTTTACTTTGAAGGTAGTGACCAATATCGTGGATGGTTCAACTCATCATTAATTATCGGTGTTGCTGCTCATGGTAAAGCTCCTTATAAAACTGTCTTATCACATGGTTTCGTATTAGATGGTAAAGGAAATAAAATGTCTAAATCTTTAGGAAATACAGTAGATCCTATTAAACTTGTTAACCAATATGGAGCAGATATCGTAAGATTATGGGCTACTTCTGTTGCTTATCAACAAGATGTTCGTATTTCTGATGAAATCATGAAACAAGTTGCTGAAGGATATCGTAAAATCCGTAATACAATGAGATTCGTTTTAGGTAACTTAAATGACTTTAAAGAAAGTGATTTAGTAGAAATTAAAGATTTACCTGGTGTTGATCAATACATGTTAGCTAAATTAAATGAATTAATGAAAGCTTATGATGAAGCTTATGCAAATTATGATTTTGCAACAGCCAACCAAGAAATCTTAAATTACTTTACAAATACATTAAGTTCATTCTATATGGATTTCACAAAAGATATCTTATATATTGAAGCTGCAAATTCTCCTCGTAGAAGACAAGTTCAAACTGTTTTATATCATCATGCTAAAACAATGATGAAATTATTATCAACAGTTCTTGTATTTACAGCTGAAGAATTACATGATCATTTCTATTGTGATGAAACAAAAGCAGAATCTATTTTCTTAGAACCTAAATATGAATTATTTGATATTGAAAACGAAGAAGAAGTTTTAGCTTATTTCTCTAAATTCATGGAAGTAAGAAAAGATGTTTTAAAATCTATGGAAGGTTTAAGAAATGAAAAATTAATTAAATCTAATATGGAAACAAAAGTAACATTATCTTTAAAAGATGAATATAAAGATATTGCTAACTTAAAAGATGATTTAAAACAATTATTCATTGTTGCTAAAGTTGAATTAGTTGATGATACAACTTTAGAAGAATATGAAACAAGCTACATTAAAGTAGAAAAATTCAACGGTGTACAATGTCCAAGATGTTGGAACTATTTTGATGAAGATGAAATGAATGGTGAATTATGCTCACGTTGTGCAAGCGTAGCTCACCGTGTAGCTGAATAATAGCTAACAGGATGTATCGAAAGGTACATCCTTTTCTTTTTAAAAAACAATTTTGTAATGAAAAATGAAGCGAACTGTGTTATTATTTACGAGATTGTAGGTGAGAGAGTATATGAAAAAAGAAACAATGGGTAAATGTATGTTATTAATGGCAGCACTTATTTGGGGAAGTTCTTTCATTGTTATGAAAAATGCTGTGGATTTTATTTCGCCATTTACTTTGTTATGCATCCGTTTTGTACTTAGTACTATTTTTATTACATGTTTGTTTTTTAATAAAATAAAAGAAATAAAAAAACAAGATTTAATAGGTGGTTTTTTAGCTGGACTTGCGTTGTTTAGTGCATTTTCAATTCAAACATTCGGTTTACAACTCACAACACCAGGTAAAAATGCTTTTTTAACGGCTGTTTATTGTACTATTGTTCCTTTATTAAGTTGGCTCTATTTTAAAAAGAGTCCAGATTGCTCACAAATATTTGCAGCTATTCTTTGTTTTATTGGAGTTGGTTTTGTTTCTTTAGATAGTTCTTTAAAAATCAATTTAGGAGATATTTATACATTAATAGGAGGCTTTTTATATGCTGTTCATATTATTGTGTGTGAAAAAGCAATGAAAAACACCTCTCCAATAATTATTACAGCTTTACAATTTGCATTTGCCGCTATTTTTTCATTTGTAGCAGCTTATTTATTTGAAGATGTTTCTATTATTTTCCATATTGACCAAAGTATTTATCTTCAAATTTTATACCTTGCTTTTTTTGCAACAACATTATGTTATTTATTTCAAAATGTTGGACAAAAATTTGTTAATGAAAATATTGCAGCATTATTATTAAGTTTAGAATCTGTATTTGGGGTTTTCTTTTCTATTTTATTTGGTCAAGAAATGATGACACTTCAAATTGCTTTAGGATTTTTAATTATATTTATTTCTGTATTGATTTCAGAAACAAAATTATCTTTTTTACATAGGGAGGAAAACAATGATTAAAAAATTACTCACAATCACTTTATCATTTATAATGATTTTTACATCTATAGGATCAGTCTTTGCTGAAGGCAATACAAATCAAAATGAAGTTAATATTGCTGGTCAATATGCTATTGTTATTGATAAAGATACTGGACAAATTTTATACAATAAAAGTGCACATGATAAAATGTATCCAGCAAGTATTACAAAAATTTTAACATGTATTGTTGCAATCGAAATGATCGATGATTTAGATAAAACTGAAACAATTACTCAAAGTGATATTGATACTGTATGGGAAACAGGAGCTACAGCTGCTAATTTTACAGTTGGGGAAGTTGTGACATATAGAGATATGTTAATGGGAGCAATGTTACCTTCAGGAGCAGATGCTTGTCGTGCACTTGCTAATAATACCTGTGGAAATCAAGAAAAATTTGTTAAAAAAATGAATCAACTAGTTAAAAAATTGGGATTAAAAGATTCTCATTTCGTTAATACAACAGGAATTCATGATGATGACCATTACACAACTGCTTATGATATGGCTAAGATAACACAATATGCTTTAAAAAATAAAAAATTTGTCGAAGTATTTAATAGATATCAATATACTTCAAGTGATGGTTTACATCAATGGGTTAAAAAAGTTATTTATAGTAGTAAAAGAGATCATATTGATACATCTATGATAGAAGGATGTAAAAGTGGTTATACAAGTAAAGCGCAAAGTACTTTATCTAGTTTGTTAAACATTAATAATCACCATTATATTAGTGTTGTTGGTTTTTCAAAAAATAGTGAGGGTTATAATCATTGTACTGTCAATGATACACTTACTTTAGGACATTATATTGCTGCAAACTATGCAGTAACAGATGTTCTAAAAAAAGGAACAAAGATGAATACGGTAGAAATCAAAAAAGGACAAACTGGTAAAGTAGATGTTATTACTGAAAAAAAAGTAGAGGCGGTATTACCTAAAAATTATAATCCCGCAGATTTACAATATAAATTTCATTTAAAAAATCTTACAGCTCCAGTTAAGAAAAATCAAAATGCTGGAACAATGGATGTTCTTTATAAAAAAACAAAATTAGAGACAGTTTCGTTAGTTACTGATCAAGCAGTCAATGAAAGTCGTTTCGTTGTAACAATGAGAAAAATTGAAAATGCTGTTTTACCATGTATAGAGTTTCTTGTTGTTGGTATTATTGTTTTATTGTTAGTAAGAAAAATCATGATTAAACGTAGACGAAAAAAAAGACGTCAACAAAGATATAGAAGAAAGTAGGGGAACCTACTTTTTTTACTTATAAATGCTTATTTACATTAAGTGTTTATAAGTTTGTATGTTGACAATTACTTAATAATACGTATAATATAAGTGAGAGGTGAGAAATATGACTTATAAATGCGTATTTAGTGATATTGATGGTACACTATTAAATTCAAAACATCAAATAAGTGAAAAAACTAAAAATAAAGTACAAGAATTATATTCGAATCATATTCCTTTTGTGCTTGTATCAGCAAGGATGCCTAAAGGAATGCATTATTTTTTAGATGAATTACAAATAAAAGCTCCTATGGTAAGCTATAGTGGTGGATTGATTTTAGATGAAAATCAAGAAGTGATTTATTCAAAAGGATTTTCGGTAGAAATGGCAAAACGTCTTTTTGAATATATTAAATACTACTATCAAATACCAGTGAGTTTTTATGTAGAAGATAAATGGATGGTTGATGAAGTAGATGAAGGTATTGAAGAAGAAAGTCGTATTACTGGTTTAAAACCTGAAAAATTAGATTTAAATGGAGTTAAAAAGGTTCATAAATTATTAGTGATAGCTGATGCTATGATTATTGATCGTTTGGAAATGAGTTTAAAGGAAAAATTTAGTGGTTTAAAGATTTATAAATCTAAAGCAACTTATTTAGAAATTATGGATGAATCTGTATCAAAATCAAGTGCAATTCAATTTTTATGTGATAAAATGAAAATAGGTCTTCATCAAACCGTTTCTTTTGGAGATAATTATAATGATTTGGATATGCTTCTTTTAACTGGAAAAGGCTTTGCAATGGCTAATGGGGCTCAAGGTGTTTTAGAAAGTATTCCAACACATACTCTTTCTAATGATGAAGATGGAATTGTTTATGCATTAGATTATTTAGTAGGTGAATAAGGTGTATCAAGAAGAAAGAATTTATAAAATTTTAGAAATATTAAAAGATAAAAAGACAATGACGAATCAAGAAATTATGGATCAATTTCATGTTTCTAGAGATACAGCAAGAAGAGATATTGTTCGTCTTGTAAATGAAAATTTAGCAATAAGGACACATGGTGGTATTACTTTAAATAATGTACATCAAATAGGAAGTTATCAAATAAGAAAGCAAGAAAATGAAGAAATAAAAAATGAAATTGGTAAAACTGCTGTTTCTTTGATTAAAAATAACAAAGTGATTTTTTTTGATACTTCAACAACAGTTGCAGCTTTGTGTCAATATGTAGATGATACTATAGAAGCGTATAGCCATTCTTTAGATAATATTGAAGTGTTATCTCAACATTGTTTATGTCATATGATAGGTGGTACTTATTTTAAAAAGAATCGTTATATGTATGGAAGCCAAACGCTTAATACATTAGATCAAATTTATTTTGATTTAGCTTATGTAGCTGCAGCAGCAGTGATGGAAGATGGTATTTATGTTGAAGAATTTGAAGATGCTGCAATTAAAAGAAAAGTAGCAAGTCGTAGTCAAAAAGTATGTTTGGTTGTAGATCATAGTAAATTTAATAAAAAAAGCTCTTATAAAGCTTTTGATTTTCAAGATATTGATATTGTAGTTGTCGATGAATTACCAATTGTTTATCAAGAAAAACTAGCAAATGCAAATTGTCAAATTATTTATACAAAAGAAAAGTAGATTTTTACGAATCTACTTTTTTGCTAGCATTTTATCAATAAAATAACCAATTACTCTAAAAATCATGGCTAAACCAAAGATAGATAAAGCACCGAATGTTTCATATTTATGGAAAAGGAATGTACATAAAAAGTAAGTAATAATTCCTAATGCTGCCCCTAGACCTGTTAATAATGTCATGAAAACATCTTTTTGTTGTTGTTTCATAATTTCACCTCAAGAACTATTCTAACATATCAAAAACCAATAAACAATAAATAGAAGTTGTGCTATAATCTAAATAAAGTGAAAGGGGAAGTCTATGTATAATACGTTGATTTTTGATTTAGATGGAACACTTGTAGATTCGATAGAAGATTTAGCTTTATCTACAAATATTTTAATGGAAGAAAACCATTTTCCTACTTATGATTTAGATACATATAAACAATTTGTAGGAAATGGTGTTGATAAATTAATAGAGAGGGCATTGCCTGAAGAGTATAAAAAAGATGTGAGAAAATACCGTGCACGTTTTGATGAAATTTATAAAGAGAATTGTTTAAAACATACAAAACCTTATCAAGGAATGGAAGAATTAATTGATGAACTTTATCATCAAGGATATAAATTAGCAGTTGTAACCAATAAACCAAAATTAAATGCAGTAACAATTGTTAATCATTTATTTCCAAACAAATTTATGTATGTTTTTGGAAATACAGTTTATCAACCTAAAAAGCCACATCCTTGTTTAGTACAACTTGCTATGCAGTTAATGGAAAGTAATAAAAATGAAACATTAATGATTGGTGATAGTAATGTAGATATTGAAACAGCCATCAATGCTAAAATTAAATCTATAGGATGTGAATGGGGCTTTAGAGGAAAAGAAGAACTTGTTCAAGCTGGAGCAACTTATACAGTTTCTAAGCCAAGTGATATTAAGGAACTTTTAAAATGATTGCTGTATCGAGATGTTTAATTGGGGAAAATTGTACGTATGCTGGAAAGAATAATCTTTGTAAGGAAATAAAGGAACTTTATGATCAAGGTCTAGTGTTACCACTTTGTCCAGAAGTACTAGGTGGTTTACCAATTCCTAGAACACCTTGTGAAATTGTTGGAGAAAACGTGATTGATCAAAATGGCATAGATCGTACAAAAGAATATACCCGAGGTGCTAAAATAGCTTTAGATAAATGTTTAGAAAAAGATATTAAAATAGCTGTTTTAAAAGCTAAAAGTCCAAGCTGTGGAAAAGATTTTATTTATGATGGTACTTTTTCACATCAACTTGTTGAAGGTGATGGTATTTTTGTACAGATGTTAAAAGAAAAAGGAATTGCAGTTTATAGTGAAAATGAAGTAACAGAGGTTTTAAAATTAATAAATGGAGGAAAGTAAAAATGGGACATATTTTATGGGTAGAACCAGTATTTAAAGAAATGATTTGGGGAGGAAATCAACTTAAAGAAAAGTATGGTTATGATATTCCAAGTAATCAAACAGGAGAATGTTGGGCACCTTCAGCACATCCTAATGGTGATAATACAATCAAAGAAGGTGAATTCAAAGGACAAACTTTATCAAAAGTCTTTGCAGAACATCGTGAACTTTTTGGAAATATCAAAGACAAACAATTTCCATTACTTGTAAAAATCATCGATGCTTGTAATGATTTATCAGTACAAGTCCATCCAGATGATGAATATGCAGCACTTCATGAAAACTCATTAGGAAAAACAGAATGCTGGTATGTTTTAGATTGTAAAGAAGATACAAAGATGGTGATGGGACATCATGCTCAAACAAAAGAAGAACTTGTAAGTGCTATTGAAAATGATGATTATGATCATTTATTAAATAAATTTGATATCAAAAAGGGAGATTTCTTCTATATTCCAAGTGGAACAATTCATGCCATCTGTAAAGGATCATTGATCTATGAAGCACAACAATCATCAGATATCACATATCGAGTATATGATTATCATCGAAAAGATAAAGATGGAAATGAAAGACAACTACATGTAAAACAATCCATCGATGTAACAACAGTGCCGTATAAACCATATGATCTAGCTAAACAAGTAGAAGAAACAATCGAAAATGGAACAAGAAAAGAACTCGTTTCATCAAATTATTTAACATTAAATAAATATGATATGACAGGATATAATAAAGTCATCAATGATAAACCATTCCAACTTGTATCAATTATTGAAGGACAAGGTACAGTAGAAGGAAAAGAAGTCAAAAAAGGAGATCACTTTGTTGTATGTTCTGATCAAAAAGAAGTTCATTTTGATGGAACAATGACAGTGATGATTTGTACATTATAATGAGATGTTATCATTGTAGTCATGAAATAAAAGATTCTGCTTTTGCTTATAAAGGTAGACAAGAATGCAAGGAATGTCATAGTGTTTATCAAATCCATTTTCCTTCAGGAGTAGGTTTTATTCCTATTGTTATTGCTTTTATTCCAGCGTTATATATGATGACTAGTTTGAGATATGCATTTATTGTTGGACTTGCAGTATTTGTGATTTTTTATTGGGCTATTGATATTATTATGAATAATATTTTAATTTATTTAGGTAAATATGAAATTGAAGAAATTGAATAAAACTTGTATTTAAAAAAATAAAGAGTATCATTAAATATGTAAATAAAAACAGGGGAGCTTGTAAGCAGGCTGAGAGGAAGTGATCTAACTTCGACCCTTTAACCTGATATGGATAATGCCATCGTAGGAAGTCATCAGCTTGATTTTTTTACAGGAGCATGTCTCCTGTTTTTTATTTGAAAATTATCCACAATGTGGCGGATTGAAGGGGAGCGCCTTGAATCTTGTATTAAGCGAAGGGAAGCTGTGTTCCAGCGTGAGAGGATACCACAAAGTATCGACCGAACTACCATAGAGTTATTTCATAAACAAAGTTTATGTTTTTGATGATGGGTAAGTTTGGTCATCTTCATATTTATGAAATAACTTGTAAAAACAAGGAGAAAAAATATGTTAGAAGAAATGTTAAAAAATGTTAGAGAAAAAAATCCACTCATTCACAATATTACAAATTATGTAACAGTCAATGATTGTGCCAATGTTGTTCTTGCTTGTGGAGCATCACCAATTATGGCTGATGATCAAGAAGAAGTTGCTGAAATTACTTCGATTTGTACAGGACTTAATATTAATATTGGGACACTTAATACGCGTACGATCGAATCAATGGTTATTGCTGGGAAAAAAGCAAATGAACTTCATCACCCTGTTGTTTTAGATCCTGTAGGAGTTGGTGCTTCTACGTTAAGAACACAAACTGCTTTAAAGTTATTAAAAGAAATTCAATTTTCAGTTATTCGTGGAAATATTTCAGAAATTAAAACATTAGCTTTAGGAAGTGGAACAACTAAAGGTGTTGATGCAAATCTTGCTGATAAAGTGACAGCAGAAAACATTCATGAAGTTGTTAGTTTTGCTCAAGAGTTTTCTAAAAAAACAGGAGCTGTTATTGCTATTACAGGAGCTATTGACATAGTTTGTAATGAAAGTGTCGCTTATGCTATTTATAATGGTCATAAAATGATGTCTTCAATTACAGGAACAGGTTGTCAATTATCGGCACTTACGGCTTCATTTATTTCGGCTAATTCTCATCGTTTACTTGAAGCAACAGTCGCTGCAGTATGTGCAATGGGTCTTGCAGGAGAAATCGCATATAAAAGATTAACAGTGTTAGATGGTAATGCAAGTTATCGAAATTATATTATAGATGCAATTTATAATATGACTCCAAAACAATTACAAGAAGGTGCTCAATTTCAAGAAGTTTTATTGTAACATGAAAAGAGGAAAAATATGAAAACAACAGATAAGATGTTAGAAGCAACAAAAGAGCTATGGAGCTTTTATAATGAACATCCTTTTGTACAAGGAATACAAGATGGTTCATTAGAAAAAGATAAATTTAAATATTATATTATGCAAGATTATCTTTATTTAAAGGAATATGCGAAAGTTTTTGCTATTGGAGTTGCTAAAGCAAAAAGCTTAGAAACAGCTAATCTTTTTGCTAAATATATTGCTGTGATGAATGGTGAATTAGATGTTCATAGTGGATATATGGGAAAATTTAAAGTAAGTCAAGAAGAAATAGATGATATGAAACCATTGCTTGATAATCTCTCTTATACTTCTTATATGCTACGTGTTGCCTATGAAGAAGGAGAAGCAGAAATTTTAGCAGCTATATTATCATGTGCTTATAGCTATGAAGTCATTGCTAAAAAGATAGTTGAAAATAATCCAAATTCAATTCATGATGAATTTTATGGAGATTGGATCAAAGGCTATGCTTCAAATGAATATGCAAGTGGGAATGTTATTTTGATAGAAACAATGAACCAACTTACTAAAGATTATACAGAAAAACAAATTCAACATCTTATTGATATCTTTGTAGTATGTTCAAGATACGAACTTGCATTTTGGCAAATGTCATGGGATAAAAGTTGTTAATAAATAAAAATGAAAGAGATCAAACATCTTTCATTTTTTTCATTATAAAGAAAAAGAAGGAGAAATTATTCTCCTTCATAGTTTTCAACGTTATGGTAGATTTTATCTACATCGTCACAAGCATTTAAAAGATTCATTAATCTTTCAAATAATTCCATATCTTCACCTTCAAGAGATACATATTCTTGAGGTGTTGTAGCGATTTCTTCTACATCAAATTCAGCATTAGGACAAGCTGCTTCAATAGCATCTTTCATTTTATATAAATCAGTTGGTGCACCAGTTAATTCAATTGAACCATCTTCATGAGTTTCAATTTCTTGACAATCAGCTTCACCTTCCATTAAAGCTTCTAAAGTTTGTTCTTCATCTAATCCTTTAAAAGTTAAAATAGAATATGTATCATATAAATAAGATACTGAACCTTCATTTCCTAATTTTGCTTTAGATTTTGTAAATGCTGGACGTACTTGAGAAATAGTACGATTAATATTATCAGTTAAGCATTTAACAATAACAGTTGAACCACTTGGACCATATCCTTCAAATGTTTTTTCTTGATAATCTTCAGTAGCTCCACTTTTTACTTTATCAACTGCACGTTTAATAACGTCAGCAGGAACTTGTTCTTTTTTAGCTTTAGCAATAATTCTTCTTAATGCTAAGTTACCATCTGGATCAGTACCACCAGCTTTAGCAGCTAAATAGATTTCTTTTCCATAACGAGAATATAATTTTGCTTTTGCTGCAGCAGTTTTTGCCATAGCAACTTTACGCACTTCATGTGCTCTACCCATAAAAAAGCCTCCTTAATTGTATGTAATCTCAATACTTGGTTATTATAGCGAATACATCGAGGTTTTTCAAGGTTTAATATAAATGACAAACGAGTTTTGTTCATGTATAATGAAAAAGCAAATGAGGGATAAAGATGGAAACAATTGTTATTATTGGAGCAGGTGCGAGTGGACTTGCTTGTATGAATGAATTAGTAAAAACAAATAAATATAATATTATTGTCTTGGAACAATCTAATAAAGCAGCTAGAAAAGTACTCGCTAGTGGCAATGGAAGGTGTAATGTTTCAAATTTGAATATGGATATTAAGTATTACAATCATCAAGATCCTTTAATAGAAAAAT
>UQVG01000017.1 GCA_900544435.1 uncultured Erysipelotrichaceae bacterium
ATATATTTTTATTTTGAAAATCTTCAAAATCACATAAATCAATCATTCCTTGATCACAAACCCCTGGCAGTGATAAACAAATGACAGCAATTTCTTGATCTTTCTTTAATACATCTTTTAACATCTTTAAAAACTCATCAACTGTTCCTTTTAAAGAAGAATAATTTTTTTGATAAACAATTTGATCATATAAATCTATGATTTCAAAAATAAATTCATAACTCTTCTTATTCTTCTTTAAAACTATTTTTAACAGATGCTTATAATCCTTATATAACTGATATTCTTTAGACTTTCTCCCACCCGTTGACTTAGAATCACTTACATATTCAATTTCATGACTTTTCAACATTTCTTGTAAAATATTAGTAGTTGTCGCCAATGAAAGACTTGTTTTATACGCTAAGTCATTTTTTGTCCAAATTTGTCCATCATAAAGACATTCTCTTATTTTTATTTCGTTTTCTTGTTTTAAATCATTTACTTTTGACACTCTATCGCCTAACTTTCATCAACTCTTGTCGAAAGTTATTATAACATATCATTTTATTAAAAGGAATAATTTATAAAGAGTCTATCATTATAAATTATTCCTTAATATTAGAATATTTCTCTCCTATTTTAAATAAGGAACAATAGCATCTATAAATTTCTTACTCCATTTTGCATGAAATTTAGCTATTTGCAACCAATCATTTTCATTATAAATACTTACATTTTCCAATCTATACGAAATTATTGATCTTTTTACGTCATCTCCTCTATCCCACTCTAAATTAACACCAAAATTTGATTCTATTTCTAATTTATGTAACATAACATTATCAAATGCAATTTTATTTTCATTAGCATTAGTCTTTCCAAAATATACATCTACTCTTGCAAAGTCATAATTAGCAATACAACATATAGCAAAACCACCTATACCAAAAGTACCATTTATCCAATTTTCCTTTGAAGTATTTACATTATCAAAAGATTTATTATCAAAATTTTCTTCTTTTATAAATTTTAAAGCATACTCCCAATATCTTCGACGTATTTCAAATCTCGTTCCTTTTTCATCTTCTTTACCATTAGAATCTCGCAAATAAAAAACTAAATCAGTTGGATCCATACCATATAACTTATACAATCTATTTAGAACAGATAATTTACTTTGTGTATTTGTATTAGTTTGCACATAAACATTATCCCCTATTTCATCACATTTTTTAAAAATCCTTTTATTAGTTGAAAAATGAATAGATAATTCATCATCTGTTGATAATGCAATCTTGGTAATAATCGTTTTATCCTCTAAATATAAAGCTCTTAAAACTTTCGTATACATTTCAACCCAACTTACAACCGGTTGTTCAGTTCCTTTATATACAAATTTAGCAATCTGTCTACCACTTAAAAAAGATGCTTCATCGTCTAATGTATAAGAATCCAATTGTTTTTCTTGCGGCTTATAATTTGTTGATGGAAATGCCCAAATATCTAGCGCTCTTTTCAACAAATAATCATTCCTATCTCGTAATTCAGCTAATGTCCATTTATCCTTTTTAGAAACATATGTATTTAGACGAATCCCACTATCTTCAAATCCATTCTTCATTGTCTTTTTTTCTACAAACGTACTATTGCTGTACTTTGAATTATATGCTGTTAACGTTAAATTAGCTATTCTATGAAGCCAAGTATCATGAATTTCCTCATAGCTATCACCTAATTCTTTAATCCAAGCAGGTGTAAGATGTTGTGGCATAATATGTTCAATAGAATATTCTCCTTCATCATAATGTCTATATATGTCTTTATCTTCTAATGTTCCAAAATTTTCTAATCTTTCTAAAATATAAATTTTTCGATTTTTAATATATATAAGCAAATGAACAAGAAAACATATACAAACTATTTTCATTGCAGGTGAAACAATCAACATTGGAATAATAAAACATCTATATAATGCCAAATCCATAAAAACAACGCCAAACAATAATCCTGTATTTTTCTTCAAATCAACAATTTCATGATGTCCTAATTTATAAACAAGAAACAAAACATAAAGAATACCTACTATAAAAATCATCCAATAAGCAATTTTAAAGATGCTTATTGGATTTATAGAAATTGTATATGTTGATGTATAGTTATTAAAATACAGTGAACTTATCGTATAAACAAATTCAAAAACATAAATAAAATAAATCAAATATCTATCCATCTTTTCTTTCATAAAACATCACTCCTTTTGTTACTTCTAGTATATACAAAAGATGTGTATATCTTGTGAAAACAAAATTAAGGTTCTAAAGACGTTTTTTCAACATTGTTATATTTTCTCTTGACCAAACTTCTTTAAAACCTAAATCAAGAAATAGTTTTTTGGCTGGATTATTATTTTCAATATCATCACATAAAAAGCGTAAACCATTATCTTTAGCTTGTTTACATAAAAGCTCTAAAGCATTCTTCCCTTTTCCTAAATGTCTATAAGGATATTCAATGATAATATTTAAAACATATTCTCGATATTCTTCTTCAAAATAATAGGATACTTCTCCAATATATTTTTTTATTTCATCATCATAAACATAAGCATAATAATGTTTAGCATCATTCATCCATAATTCATACCATGACTTCCATATTTTTTCATTAAAATCAACAATTCCACCATTGATTTTATTAAAAGCCATTGTCTTTTTATCTTTTAATAATTTCTTTCTATATTTTAAATCTGTTATTTGCGGTTGTACTAATTTAATCATATTCTTCTCCATAAATAAAAAAATCCTTTATCAAGGACTTTATTTTCACTAATGGGGCGGACGATGAGAATCGAACTCACGAGTGCCGGAGCCACAATCCGGTGCGTTAACCACTTCGCCACGTCCGCCGTATCAACTGCATGTATTAATTTACACTATTTTATGAATTTTGTAAAGTATTTTTTGTAAAATATCTACATTCTTTTTAAAAATTATTATACAATAAAAAAGAGAGAACAATGAAAAGGATAAGTATATGAACGAATTAGAAAATTATTATGGAAAATTTTGTGAAGACAAACGTCTTTTAAGAAAACATGGTCAAGTAGAGTATCGTACATCTATGAAATATATTCATGATTATTTAAAAACAGGTGATCGTATTTTAGATATCGGTGCTGGAACAGGAAGATATTCAGTTGCTTTAAGCCAAGAAGGTTACGAAGTAGACGCTATTGAACTTGTTAAATATAATTTAGGAATGTTAAAAGCTAAGAAAAGTAACGTGAAAGCTTATCAAGGAACTGCTTTAGATTTATCACGCTATCAAGATGAAACATTTGATTTAACACTTTTATTTGGACCAATGTATCACCTTTTTAGTTACGAAGATAAAATCAAAGCTTTATCTGAAGCTAAACGTGTAACTAAAACAGGTGGTATTATTTTAGTTGCTTATGTTATGAATGATTATAGTGTTCTTGTTCATGGTTTTAGAGATGGCCATATTAAAGAAGCTTTAAAAAGCGGAAAAATTGATGAACATTTTCAAACACAGACAAATATTGATGATCTTTATAGTTATGTCAGAATTGAATTGATCAATCAATTAAATCAAGATTTAAATTTAGAAAGAATAAAAATCATTGCTGCTGATGGACCAGCAGATTATATGCGTCCTATTTTAAATAAAATGGATGATGAAACATTTGAACTTTTTATGCAATATCATTTATCTACATGTGAAAGATCAGATATGATTGGTGCAAGTTCCCATACATTAGATATATTAAGGAAGGTGTAGTTATGGCTATTATTCAATTAAATTATTTATCAAAAGCATTACTTAGAACTGTTGATGTTACTGTTGTTTTACCAACAGATACATTAGATATGGACACAATGACCTATACTCAAAAGAAAGAATACAAAACACTTTATTTATTACATGGTATCTTTGGTGATCAAAATGATTGGCTCTATGGAACACGTATTCAAAGATTTGCGAGTGAAAGAGGTTTGTGTGTTGTGATGCCAAGTGGTGAAAATATGTTCTATGTTGATCAAGAAAACACGCATAATTTATATAGTCAATTTATTGGCGAAGAGCTTGTATCAATGACAAGAGCAATGTTCCCACTTTCTCATAAAAAAGAAGATACTTTTATTGCTGGTCTTTCTATGGGAGGATACGGTGCTATCGTGAATGGCTTAAAATATTACAATACTTTTGGCTATATTGCTGGTCTTTCAAGTGCCTTGATGTTAGATGATTGGGTAGATTGTAAATCTCCTATCATCCAAGGAGTTGATGCTAAAAAATATTATGAAAGTTTATTTGGCGATATAACAAAATTAAAAGAGAGTGATAAAGATTACTATGCTTTAGTTAAAAAGATTCCTGTAAAAGATAGACCACATATGTATATGTGTATTGGTAAAGATGATTTTTTACTTGAAACAAATAGAAAATATAAAGACTATTTACTTGAAGAAAAAGTAGATTTAACTTATGAAGAAGGACCTGGCAGTCATGAATGGGATTTTTGGGATCGATATATTTTAAAAATTTTAGACTGGCTTCCTTTAAATAAAAAAGACGAAGGTTTAAATAGTGGACATGTAAGTAAATGAGAGCAGAATTATCTGCTCTCATTTTAAATTAATGTTTGATTAAGTCCCCAATGATCAAATTCGTGAAAAATAACATAAATATTATCAGCGTCGATTTTGGTTGTTTCATGTATCATTTGAATCATCGCTTCTGTTAATTTTTTCTTATCATCAAATTCTGCACTTTTATAAAGATTGATTTCAATCATCATACAAGGCATTTCTTTACCTTTAAAATACATAATTTGATCATCTTCCATATGAATCATTAAAGCTTTTTCTGTTTTACCAGGGATAAGTGAAATAAGTTCACCCGCTTTTGATTTAATTG
Source organism: uncultured Erysipelotrichaceae bacterium (assembly GCA_900544435.1). Taxonomy (GTDB): domain Bacteria; phylum Bacillota_I; class Bacilli_A; order Erysipelotrichales; family Coprobacillaceae; genus Faecalibacillus. The sequence goes on from UQVG01000017.1 coordinate 4,924, forward strand.
TATTTTCTTGTCTTAAAGTTAATTTATGATTTGTTTTAAATGATATATATGGCATAACTTTTCCTCCTTTCTTATTATTTTATCATTAAAACTTAACTAAAGATAAATGTTGGTGAGTATTTCTTGAAAAACTAATCAAATAGCGAAAAATTTTGAATCATATTTAAAATCACTGAATTTCAACTCACATAAGCTGTTGACTATTTCTTTAAATATATGAAGAAATATCTTCTTTTGATAATATTTATTATGTTGATCTTTATATTTATAAAGCCCTATATAATTTCTTAAATATTTATCTGATATTCCTCGATACTTATAAAGAAATAAATCTATTGATGAATGTAAATCATTTATCTTTTTAAGAGTATAACCATCTTTCTCTTTTTTACCTGATGGTATCTTGATCCATTTAACTTTTAAATCTTTCATCAATTTATGATATGATCTCAAGCTGTCACTTACAACTTGACATGTACTTGGAATCTTATCTTTATATATTTTATAGAGCTCTTTGGAATGAATTCTTCCTGTTTCAGATACTTGTATAACTTTATTGTTATGTTGGTCTATGGCACATACGATATTTCTTTTTTGACTGCTCATCCCTCTTTTTTGTTTTTCTTTGTTTTCCATATGTTTACCTGGATGTGTAACGACATTTAGTTTTTCATCCAGATAAACAGTATCACTTAAAACAGGATCGTCATGAGTCAAATCTGCAAGAACACTTAATATTTTATGTCTCCAGACAAGAGAGGTTGGTTCACTTATTCCAGCGATATCAGCAGAACGTGCTAGAGTATCACCATTAAATAAAGATTGAATATATTCAAACCATTGATAAGGTTGCTTTTTAGTGTATGAAAGCAATAAACCAGTAATAGAAGAAAATGTTTTTGAACATTCTTTACACAAATATCTTTGATTGCCTTTATTATCTTTGCCATATTTAATGATATGTTTATTTTGGCAATGAGGACAAAAAGAACTATCATAGTTGTTTGATAGTTCTTCATGGATATTTGAATCATAGATATGATTGATCAAGTGATTATTAAGTTTTTCTCTAATAATTTCAATTTCATCATCACTTGCATTATTGATAATTGAATCAATAATATCATTAAACATTTTATCTTCCATAGCTTTCCACCTCTTGACTATATGATAGAACAAATCAAAATGGTAAGCTTTCTATTATAAATAGTTAGACTGACATTATCAGGTGTTATCACCAACATTTATCTTTAGTTAGGTTTATCATTAAAAAAATAAATTGAAACTGTTTACAAAATATTTTTTGTAATGATATAATAGATATGCAAAGGTTTTATATGATTTTCCAAAATATCTCAAATATGAGGAAGTTGTATTTCACTTTATGTACACAATCTCATATTTGCGATTTTATACATAGAGTATTTCCATTTGTAATTTTTATAGGAGGTACCTGACATGGCTGTCGGAAAAGTAAAATGGTTTAATGCCGAAAAAGGATTTGGATTTATCACTAGCGAAGAAGGAAAAGACATTTTTGTTCACTTCTCTGCAATTCAAGCTGATGGATACAAAACATTAGAAGAAGGTCAAACTGTTGACTATGATGTAGTAGAAACTGATCGTGGTCCACAAGCACAAAACGTTGTTGTAAAATAATGTATAAAAAAGGAGATTGCTTCGGCAATCTCTTTTTTTATCTATAAACAACAACTGGTAAGTTAACATAGATTTGTGAATATAGGCTTCCTGCAAAACCTGTTGGCAAATTGATACATCCATGTGAACCGCTATTAACATAAATATTTCCACCAAACGAACTTCTCCATGAAGCATCATGTAATCCAATACCTTTATTAAATGGCATCCAATATGACACTGGTGATTCATATTCATATTTACCATTTGGTTGTTTTGTTCCTCTTAAAACTCTATTTCTTTCTTTATTATAGATATAATATGTACCACTTGGTGTAAGTCTTGTAGGATCACTTTCTTTACCACTTACAAAATCACTTTCTAAAACAACACTTCCATCTTTAACAAACCATAAATGTTGTTTTGTAATATTGATTTCTAAATAAGTTGTCCCAAGTCCACCATTTTCTCCTGAAGAAAGTTGTCCTGTATGTTCTGGTGTTCTATTATTTTCACTCTTATTTTCATTAATCATTTTTAATAATGCACTTACTTCACTATCAGTAGAAACTCTAAATCCATAAGTTCCACCACTAACTGTATGACTTTGTCCATCTTTTCCAGTAAATGTTCTTGTTGCTCCAATAGAATTATATTGACTAGCAAGACTTTTAACAAACGCTGTTAGTTTTTCTTTAAAAACACTTTCATCTTTTGTATAACTTCCATCATCTTGTTTACTTAACCAAGTAACAAGCGTACTACCATCTAAAACAATTTCTTTTCCTTTAGGTGTTGTATAAGTAATCTTTGATAAACAATATTCTTTAGCTGCTTTTAAACGATTATTTAAATCTTGATCATCTTTATAAACTTGAGGTTTAACATAACCATTTGCTTTTGTAACATCTAATTGTTGTTTTCCTTCACTTAAGGCTACTTTAATATTTTTCATCAATTCTTCTGTATTAAGTTTAGAACCTAATGTTTCTTCAACAATTGAGAAATTTCCATCTTTATATTCTATATAAGCATCTGTTGGTGCTACTTGATTTTCTTCTTTAGCATGTTGCATTGAAGATAACCCATTTGTCAAATTCTCATCACTTATTTGTATTAAATCAGTTAAAGTATTTTTTTCTTTTTGAAAAAAGCCTAAAAACCATGCCCATTTATTTTGTTTTTCCATTAATTGATTTAAAGAATTATCCTTATTATAAGAAACCCCTAATTGTTTAGCCTGTAAAACTTCACTTTGTCCATCATTAAAAACAAGTTCTAATGATTGATCACTTACCTTTTTAGACAATTGGTCATTAGCCTTTTCTAATGTCATTCCCCCAACATCACTACCGTCAACTATTGTTCCATTTAAAAACTTACCATTATAATATAGCATACCTGCTAAATAAATAATAAGAAGTATTAAAACAATAATTACACAAAATAAAACCGGTTTTTTATGTTTTATATACCAATTATTCTTCTTTTTTGTCATAAATGCTCTTCCTCTCTTACGTTTCCGCACATATTCTATCACAAATTATCCATAGGTAAAGAAAAAAAGTATGGTATTTATCACAAAAAATGATAAAACATACTTTTATAAATTATTTTCTACATAATTTTCTAATTCTTGAACATTTTGATGATAAACAAACCCTTTCATTCCTACCTTTATAGCCGCATCGATATTTTCTTTTAAATCATCAACAAAAAGACATTCATTAGCTTTTAAATGATAACGATTTAAAAAATCTTGATAAATATCTAAATTAGGTTTGATTTTTTGATATTTTGCGGATGTATAAAGTTCATTAAAGTGTTGAAAAATTGGTTTTGATTGATAATATTGATAAAATTGTAAAGAGCAATTAGATAATAAATAAAATTGATAGCCTTTATCCTTATATCTTTTAATAAATTCTTCCATTTCATCAAACTGATCAAAATAATCAAACCAATGTTCAAAAGCATTTTCGATTAGATTTCTTTTTTCATTTGGAATTTGTTCAAGCAATTGTTTTTTTGCATCTTGTAAAGAAATAGCTCCTCGATCAAGTAAAGCCCATTGTTTTGTTTGAAATAAATGTTTAATAATATATTCTTTATCTTCTAAAGAAGATGAAAGATGACTTGCTATATAGGAAACATCCCATTTACAACAAACATTTCCCATATCTAAAACAATATTTTTTATCATATGTAAAAATAGGCAAAACTGCCTATTATAATAAAGGATTAAGTTTTTCTAAGATAACATCTTTTCCAACAAAACCACTGATTTGATCGACTGCTTTTCCATCTTTGAAGATGACTAAATGTGGAATTGATTGAATTCCATATCTTCCTGCTAATGAAGGATCTTGGTCAACATCTACTTTTGCAAATGTAACTGTTGGTAATTCTTGAGCAACTTCTTCTAAAACAGGTGCTAACATTTTACATGGACCACACCAATTAGCAAAGAAATCAATCACAACAACGCCTTTAGAAATAACTTCATCATATTGTACATCTGTAATAATTTCCATAATTTCACCTCTATTATATTATGCCAAAACTCTTTTTTTTTACAAGTGATATGCTTATATTATTTGAATTTTATCGCCATAACTGTTATTATGTGCTTGTGATTATACTAGAAATGGAGTGGTGTTATGAAAAAAGTCGCAATCGTGACTGATAGTAATGCAGGTATTCGTCAAAAAGAAGCAAAAGAACTTGGTATTTTTGTTTTGCCAATGCCTTTTACTATTGATGACCAAACATACTATGAAGATATAAATTTGACTCATGAAGAATTTTTTGAAAAACAATTAAGTGGTGCTGAAATTTTCACTTCACAACCAGTTGTAGGAAATGTTAAAGAATTATGGGATCAAATTCTAAATGATTATGATGAAATCGTTCATATTCCAATGTCTAGTGGATTAAGTGGTTCATGCCAAACAGCTATGATGCTATCTCAAGAATACGATAATCGTGTTTTCGTTGTAGATAGTCAACGTATCTCTGTTACTCAAAAATACGATGTTATTGATGCTAAAAGATTAGCTGATCAAGGGAAATCAGGACAAGAAATTTGTGATATTTTAACTAAAAATAAATTAAATGCTTCTATTTATATTACTGTTAATACGCTTGATTACTTAAAAAAAGGTGGTCGTATCACTCCAGCTGCGGCTTTATTAGGAGGAATGTTAAAGATCAAACCTATTTTACAGATACAAGGTGAAAAATTAGATTCTTTTGCTAAAACAAGAACAATGGCTAGAGGAACTAAAATTATGAAAGAAGCAATCGCCAAAGATATTAAAGAACGTTTTGGGGATGATTATCATAATGTGCATATTTGTGTCGCTTATACTTATGATGAAGAACCTGCTTTAGAATTAAAGAAAGAACTTGAAGAAATTTATCCAGGAGAAAATATTATTTGTGATCCTTTATCATTAAGTGTTTCTTGTCATATTGGACCTCATTCTCTAGCAATTGCTATATGTAAAAAAATTTAAGGGGCTGTAACAAAATAAAATAAACAGCCGAAAATAGAAAAAGAACAATGAAACAGCAAAAACTGAAACATTGTTCTTTTTTGTTGTATAATTTATATATGGAAAACAAAATTCTACAACAAAATGATTATAACGCATTACAACTGTCTTTGCCAATAGATTTAGGTATTAAAATTGATGAAGATGATGTGGTTGTTTCTTTCCTAAAGGCACTAGAAGGAGTGAATCTATCTAAATATTTTAAAAAAGGTAAGTGTCGAGGAAGAAAGGGATATGACAGATGTAAGCTTTTGAAGGTTGCACTTTTTGCCTATATGTTATGCGATAATGATTTGAGATCCATGGAATCATTATGCAGATATGATATTCGTTTCATGTACATAATGGGTGAAGAAACGCCCAGCTTCATGACTTTTGAAAGACTTTTAAAAGACTATCTCGTTAAAAATATTGATGAGATATTTTTTGAACTTTCAAATAATATAGGTGCTTTAATGAAAATAAATAAAGAAATTCAGTACATAGATGGGACAAAACTGGAAGCAGATGCAGGAAAATATACATTTGTCTATAAAACAAGGATTATCAATGCAAGAAAAAAACTGTGGCAAAAAATAAGTGATTCAATAGCTGATATCAATAAAAACAGAGGATTAGGATTCAAGCAAAATAATAAATACTGTGCTCAAGAAATAGGATATATCGTACAGTATCTTTTTGAAATTATGAAAAAAGAAGATATTGAGCCCGTATATGGTCGAGGAAAAAGAAAAACAGAAATTCAAAGAAGCTATGATGAATTTTTAAAATACTATGAAAAGGTGTTGGAATATGAATACTGGCTAGATATCATAGACGAAAGAAACAGCTGTTCGAAAACGGATCATGATGCAACGATGTGTGCAACAAAAATGGATTATTACTGTAATACGGGATTGAGCAGACCATGTTATAATGCACAGATAGCAGTGAGTGATGGTGTTATTGTCAATGCAGAACTATATCAAAGACCAGCAGATTCAAAGACATTCATACCGTTCATGGAAAGATATAATGAATATAACGGAGAATATCCAAAACACCCAATGGCAGATGCAGGATATGGAAGTTTTGAGAATTATATGTATTGTACCGATAAAAAAATGGAACTGGATATGAAATATTCAATGTATGCCAAGAAAAATGAACCAAAATATAAAAAGAACAACAAATACAATCCATTATTGTGGGAAATGAATGAACAAGGGTATAAAGTATGTCCAAATGGATATGTGTTTAACCAATATTTAAATGAAAAATATAATGAAGATGGAAAATATCTAAGAATTATACAGCTATATGAAAACAAGGAAAAATGTGAAGGATGTCAATTCAAGGAAAAATGTTTAAAGGGAAGAAAAGGATATAAAACAGTATCAAGAGATGTTGTTTTAAATGAATTCTATGCAGAAGTAGATAAGAACTTGTCAACGGAACAAGGAAAAGAAATGAAGAAACAAAGAAGCATCCAGGTAGAAGGAGCATTTGGAGTAATCAAGCAGGATATGAGATTCACAAGATTTACAAGAAGAGGATTAAAAAATACAAGGATGGAATTTCTATTGGTATGTATAGGATATAATTTAAGAAAATATCACAATTATCGAATAAAAAATAAAAAGAAAGTGGTTGTAAACTAAACAAACCGTTCCTGAAAAAAAGCATTGAAAATTCGATACCCTCATTGCGCCCAAAAGCAGGTAAAATTCACATAAAAAAGTGAATAATGATAGTAGACACATCAAAATAGATGTGATTTTTTTATTTCTAACAAAAAAAGAAGCTTAACAACGAAAGTTAAACTTCTAAAAATTTATTTCGTTACAGCTCCTATTTAGCGAATTGTTTAATAGCATTAGCTACAGCTACTGTCACATCTTTATTGAAGATTTTTGGCATAATATTTTCTTCATTTAAATCTTCATCACTGATTGTATCTGCAATTGCTTTAGCTACAGCTACTTTCATTTCTGGTGTAATTGAAGGAACTCTTGCTTCTAATGCTCCTTTAAAAATACCAGGGAAAGCTAAAACATTATTAATTTGATTTGGATAATCAGAACGACCTGTTCCAACAACTCTTGCTCCTGCTGCTTTTGCTTTTTGATAAGTAATTTCTGGTTCAGGATTTGCCATTGCAAAAATAATTGGATCATGATTCATTGAATGAACCATTTCATCAGTTACTAGATTTGGTTTAGAAACACCAACAAAAACATCTGCTCCTTTTAATGCATCAGCTAATGTACCTTGCATATTATCAGGATTAGTAATATCACATAAAGCACGTTTATGAGGAATAAGTCCTTCTTGTCTATCTTTATATAAAATACCAAATTCATCCACTGCAATAATTTTACCAACACCTGCTGTATGCATCATTTTAATAATAGCTGTTCCTGCAGCTCCTGGTCCATTTAAAACAACTGTAATATCTTTGATATCTTTTTTAGTCACTCTTAAAGCGTTATATAAGGCTGCTAAAACAACAACAGCTGTTCCATGTTGATCATCATGAAAAACTGGAATATCTAACATTTGATCTAATCTTTCTTCGATTTCAAAACAATCTGGAGAAGCAATATCTTCTAAGTTGATTCCACCAAAACATGGTGCAATATTTTTAACTGTTTGAATGAGTTCTTCTTTATCTTGTGTATCTAAACAAATAGGTACTGCATTAACATCTCCAAATTTTTTAAATAAAGCAGCTTTCCCTTCCATAACTGGAATCGAAGCTTTGGCTCCAATATTTCCAAGTCCTAAAACAGCTGTTCCATTTGATACAACAGCAATTGTATTAGATTTTGTTGTATAACGATAAACATCCTCTTCGTTTTCAGCAATCTTACGACAAGGTTCAGCAACCCCTGGCGTATAAACAACAGACATATCATCCATTGTATTAATTTCACAATTTAATTCAGTATGTATTTTCCCTTGATGTTTTTCATGTAATTTCAAGGCTTCTTCATAATAATTCATTTTCATCACCCGACACTATTATACCTACAAAATAGACAATTCGTCTAATCTTTTTTATCTAAAACATATCCATGATCCATTGGCCCTTGCCCTTGTCCTAAATCAAGCATTGCTGCAAGTGCTCCTGAAATATAATCCTTAGCCTTTTTAACAGCATTTTCCAAATTTTCACCTCGTGCTAAATAAGAAGCAATCGCACTTGATAAAGTACATCCCGTACCATGAGTATTATTGTTATTAATACGTTTTCCTTTAAACCATTGATAATTACCTTCTTTGTAAAGCAAATCATTGGCATCATTGATTTGATGTCCACCTTTAAGTAATACTGCACAATGATAATGATCCCCAATATACTTAGCTGCTGTTAACATTTCTTCTTCATTATTAATTTTTAATCCTGATAAAACTTCTGCTTCAGGAATATTTGGTGTTAAAACCGTTGCTAGTGGAAAAAGATTTTCTTTTAACGTATCAATTGCTTCATCACTAATAAGTTTTGCTCCACTTGTAGCAACCATCACAGGATCAACAACAATATTACGTGCATGATATTGTTTTAACTTTTCACTAATAGATAAAATGACTTCTTTTTGAGAAACCATTCCAATTTTAACAGCCATTGGATAAATATCTGTAAACACACTATCCATTTGACTAGCCACAAAGGAAGCATCTACATCGTAGATAGCATCCACTCCTGTGGTATTTTGAGCCGTTAATGCTGCAATAACTGACATAGCATAAACACGATTAGCAAGCATTGTTTTTAAATCTGCTTGAATTCCTGCACCTCCACTACTATCACTTCCTGCAATTGTAAGACAAGTTGGCATTTTGTTAGAGACAACTCTTTGAATTTTATCTTTTAACATACAACTTGCTTTTTGGATATCATCACTTCCAAAGATACTTGAAACGATAGCAACACCATCAATAGCAACACCCATAAATTCTAAGATATTCACTTGATTAATACCACCAATGGCAACCACAGGAATATCAACTTTTTGACAAATTTCATTTAATGTATCCATTGAAATATTTTGTGCATCATCTTTTGTTTGAGTTGTAAAAATAGCTCCGACACCTAAATAATCAGCCCCATTTTCTAAAGCTATTTTCGCTTCTTCATAATTATGTGCAGATACACCAATAATTTTATCTTCACCTAACATTTTTCTTGCTTCTTTTAAATTCAAATCATCTTGTCCAATATGAACACCATCTGCATTAATTTCTTTACACAATTCAACATCATCATTAATAATCAAAGGAACATGATATTTTTGACACACACTTTGAACATCCAATGCTTCTTGTTTAAATGCTTCATGTGTCATTTCTTTTTCTCTTAGTTGAATCATTGTTACACCACCAAGAATGGCTTCTTCAACTAATTCTGACATTTTTCTTCCTTTTAAATATTTTGAGTCTGTTACTCCATACAACAATAAATCTTCTTTATTTAATTTCATCAAATTTCCTTCTTTCCTTACAATATTCTTTTTATTTCCCTGGAAATAAAAAGAGAGTCCTGTTGAACTCTGTTAACGTTTATATCTCCTACGTTGGCATTATCCAAATCAGGTTATGGGTCTAAGTCTATCCTTACT
>UQVG01000018.1 GCA_900544435.1 uncultured Erysipelotrichaceae bacterium
TAAAGTTTCTTTCTGGTAAATTCTTTTTATAATATTTTTTTAATAATACTATAAAAATCAATTGATAACTCTTTGCTGAAAGATTATATTTCATTCATATCACCAAAATCATTATACACCTTTCAATTAAAAGAATCATTTTAGATGATCACATTTATCAAACCACTTATTCCAATAACAATATAAATAAACTTTTTCATTTTATCTTCATCAATATATTTCAATAACCTTTTAGCAATCAAACTTCCTAATATAATTCCTATAGCACCTAATAAAATCATTGGTAAATAATCAACAACTAAAATACCTCTATAAATTCTTAATAGAGTATTGTAAATACAGTTAATCAAAAAGAACATTTGTAGACATCCTAAATATTCTTCTTGTGATTTTGTTTTCGACATAAAATAAACAACCATCAATGGTCCCCCGATACCAAAGAAACCATCACAAATTGCTGAAAGAATAATACAAAAGTAAGCAACTGTTTTTTTCATTTCTTGTTTATTTTTAGAAAAGAATAAATAGTAACAAGCTAATAAAATCAAAAAAACACCTAAACCCTTTTTTAAATAACTTGTACTTATCCTTGAAGAAATCATAATCGTTAAAGTACAGACGATCATATAAAGAAAAGTAGGTTTTATAACTTTTTTAAACTCAATAAAATGTCGATATTGAAATACCATAAAACTAGAAAGAACAATAGAAATAGCACCAGTAATTGCTGCACTCCCTGTTACTGTATAAAGCATTGGTAAATAAAGCATCAAAATAATACCTGCTCCAAATCCTGTCATTCCTTGTAATAACCCTGCACCTAATCCTACAAATAATCCCATCTCTTTTTTCACCTCACCTAGAGTATAGAAAAAGAAATATATAATTACAAATATTTATATTTTATGATATATTATAATTAAAAGTTATAGAGGTGATAAAATGGAATTACGTGTTTTAAATTATTTTTTAACGATTGCTAGAGAAAAGAATATGACAAAGGCTGCTAAAATATTACATGTTTCACAGCCTGCACTTTCCAAACAAATCAAAGATTTAGAACAAGAAATTGGAAGTCCTTTATTTATTAGAGGAAAGTCTTCCCTTTCACTTACCGAAAAAGGATTTCTTTTACAAGAAAGAGCTTCACAAATTTTAGAATTATCTCATAAAACTCTTGAAGAAATGCAAAATGATGTTTTAGCTGGTCCTCTATATATTGGTACAGGACAAACAGATAATTTAGTAGAAATTGTTAAAGTCATGAAATTATTTAATGAACGTTATCCTTTTGTTAAATTTCATATTTTAAGTGGCGATAAGGAAACTTTATTAAAACAAATAGATCATGGTTTACTTGATTTTGGATTATTTATTCGTGAATATGATAAAAGCAAGTATGAAGGTCTGTCTTTAAAGTCTACAAACTCTTTAGGTATTTTGGTTCCTTTAAATCATTCACTCGCAAATAAAAATATAATTGAAACTACAGATTTAAAAAATGAAAAATTAATTGTTGCTAGACAAGCACTTCAAGATGGTGAAGTACCAACATTTATTCAAGACCAACAAATTGTTGCTGTCTTTGACTTACCAGAAAACGCAAAAATAATGGTGAAAGAAAATTTAGGAATTGCTCTTATGCCTGATACTTGTTATCAAGATCCTGATTTAACGTTCATTCCATTAAAAAATATGCCTTCTTATAAATGGCATATTATTTGGAAAAAAGGAAATATTTCTCCCATTCAAAAAGCTTTTATAGAATTATTAAAAAAATATCTTTAAAAAAATTACGAAACAAACATGTTTCGTAATTTTAATCATATTAAATATTTAAAGCTGTTGTATAAGCACCCCAAATAGCTGTCATTAAGTTACCTGGTTGAATAGCATCACCTAATAAGTAAACATTATCTCCTTTAATTGCTTCATAAAGTGATTGGTCAGATTTATAACCAACAGAGACAACAACTGTATCTGCATCAATTAATTTAGGTGTATGATGCACTCCAAATAATGACATCATTCGTGCTCTATTATTAATGTTAGGTTGATTTGTTGTCATAACATCAATGGCTAATTTTCCATCTTTATATTCTTTTATTGTCGCATTTTTATAAAGATCAACATGATAATATTCCATCAATTCAACAAGCATATTATAATTTGGCGCAGCTAAACCTTCTACGTTCATAATAGTAGGAAGTGCTTCTACGACAGAAACTTTTTTATTCTTTCTAGCAAGATCATAAGCTAATTCACAACCTGTAAGACCACCACCAATAATAACAACATTTTGATCTTTAATATCTTGTTTATCTAAAACATCAACGGCATATCTTACATTTGGTTGATCAAATCCAGGAATCATATCTAAACGTTTTTCACTTGCTCCTGTTGCTACAAAAACAACATCATAATTTTCTTTATCTACCACTTTAAATTCAGTATTGAATTTAACATTGACACCTGCATCTTTAATTTGTTTTTTATACCAAGCAAGTAAACGACGATCATCATCTTTAAAATCAAAAGCACTCGCTTCATTAAAGACTCCACCTAAACGATCTGTTTTTTCATAAAGATCTACTTGATGTCCACGTAAAGCTGCGACACGTGCTGCTTCCATACCAGCAATTCCACCACCGACAACAGCTACTTTCTTTAAGACATCGGCTTTCGTAATATTATAATGATTTTCCATACCACAACGTGGATTTAAAGCACACGAAATGTCTTTAGGTGTCATTGTTTTCATATCTACTTGGAAAATACGTGCTAAGCATCCAAAGTGACAAGAAATACATGGTCGAATATCATCTTCGCGTCCTTCTTTGAATTTATTAGCTAAATCAGGATCTGCAAGTAATGGACGACCCATACCCATCATATCAATTTTACCTGCTGCAATTTCTTTTTCAGCAAGTTCTGGATCATCAAAACGTCCTCCACAAATCACTGGAATATTGACCCATTGTTTTACTTTTTCAACATCTTCCAAGTTACATGCTTTAGGCATATATACTGGTGGATGTGGCCAATACCAAGCATCATATGATCCATTATCGCAATCTAACATATCATATCCTGCTTCTTCTAGCATTTTCGCAACTTTTTCACTTTCTTCATAATCTCTACCAAATTCTTGATATTCTTCACCTGGTAAAGCACCTCTGTTAAAGTCTTTTGTTTTACTTACAACAGAATATCTTACAGAAACTGGGAAGTCTTCACCACAAGCTTTTTTAATTGCTTTAACAATTTCACATGGGAATCTCAAACGATTTTCTAAACTTCCACCATATTCATCATTACGTTTATTCCATGCAGCAATTGTAAATTGATCTAATAAATAACCTTCATGTACTGCATGAATTTCAACCCCATCGATTCCTGCATCTTTAGCAGCTTTTGCCCCTTGAGCAAACCATTCAATATATTGATGAATATCTTCAATACTCATCTCTGGGTTATTTTTAGAAGGATCCCACACATTAGGCATTGAACTAGGTGCTGGATCTGTTGGATGGATAGAGGCTCTACCTGACATCGCTGTTAACATAACAAAGACTTTTGAACCATATTTATGAACACCATCAGCTAAGTATTTCATATTTTCTGTGTAACTTTTAACATCATTGACAATACTTGGAAGTCCTGCTCCTTTTGGTACAGGAACTAGTCCAGTAATAATTAAACCTGTTCCTCCTTTAGCTCTTTCAATGTAATAATCTGCTCCATCTTTTGTATAACTTCCATCGCTATTCATCATACGTGGTGAAAAAACACCCATTGGAAGTAATGCAATACGATTTGGAACTTCTACTGTACCGATTTTAACCGGTGAAAATAAATGTTGATATTTATTCATACCAAATTCCTCCTTGAATTAGTTCACTGAACTTATTCAGTTAACTTATATATACATCGTAAGCCTTTACAATTCAATTGTCAATAACTTAATAATTTTTTCACATAGAAATAAAAAAAATAGAAAGACTTTCGTCTTTCTATAAACCAATATAGTCTAGTACAATAGAAATTTCTTCATGCACCGCTTCTATTAAATCATAACTTCCATTATGACAACACCAATCATAAATACTTCCTCGACTAATTCTTAACATCATTTTAGCAGCATGTTCTTTATTCATATGTTGTATATTATTTAAGTTTTCTAAAAGTTTTTGATAAAGATATCTTTCATCACTATGAAGATATGTATTTTCAGCATTTATTTGATTTTTAAAACAAATAGTTGTCATCTTTAAACCAATATCTAAAAAAACATCTTTTATTTGAAAATCAATTAAAAAAAGAATTGCCTCTCTTTCACTATTAAAAGTTTGCTTTTCATAAGCTTCTTTTAACATCTGATCAAATTCATAATAACCATAATCAATAATTGCTTCTTTATTTTTATAATGATAATAGACAGATCCTACAGAAACATTTGCTGCCTTAGCAATATCACTTACTTTTACCTTATCATATCCAAATTCATCAAATAACTTAAAAGCTACATCATATATTCTCTTTTTAGTTTCTTCTCTTTGTATATCTCTAGTAGTCATACTATTCCTCATTTCTAAACAGAATAGATTTTATCAAAACTTATTAAAAAATACAAATAGGTTACATATTTCCAAATTCTAATGCTTTAAAAAAATCATGTGCTTCATCATGAATATTTACTTTCTTTGTTGCCTCAAGAACATACCACGTAAATTCTAAATCTTGAATAATAATAGGAATTCTCTTACCACATCTTTGTAGAAAATAATCTTCTTCAATTAATCTTCTAGCAACATCACTAATCACTTCTAATAATTCATAATACCCTATCGGACCTTTTCCTATATATCTACAATTTTCATCATAACAATCAGGATCTTCATAACCAATATTTTCTATACCTTCTTGTTTATACCACGCAAATAAAGTTTCCATTCCTTTTTCATCAAGCATATCTTTATCATCTTGTTCTAAATATGCATAATTCCATCTTTCTTCACTATAAAGTCCCTCATCATCTCCAGTATATTCACTTTTAAAAAAAGTTTCATTATTTAAAGAAATACTAAATTCACATACATTAGAATATTCTTTATATGCATATGCTTCATTACTGTATAGAAAAAATGTAACAGAGTAAGCATCTGATATATTCCAATGATCCATTTCATTTTTTATTTTATTATAAAAATATTCTCTTAAATCAATCATCACTCTAATCCTTTCTTTGTTTATTTATTTAATTATACTTGATAATCAAAGTGATTAAAATAAAAAAATCCTCCTCGCTATTAACGAAGAGGATCATTTAATTAGTTATTTCTTTTTCTTCTTACTAATACATATGCTAGTGCACATCCAGAAATAATCATCATAGTTACTAATGGGACAATTGCTGCATTATCACCAGTTTTTACTTTTGATGTATCTTCTTTCTTTGTATCAGTTTTTGTTGTTGTATCTGTTTTTACAGTATCATCTTTTTTGTCAGATGGAGTTGTTGGTTCATCTTTCTTATCAGATGGATTAGTTGGTTCTTCTTTTTTGTTTTCTGTTAATGCTTCATAAGCTTTATTTAATGTTGCTAATGCTTCATCAATATCTTCTTGTGAGCTTACTTTACTTAATACTTCTTGAGCATTTTTCAATGCGATTTCAAATACTGACCATGATGCATCTGTATAGTTTCCTTTTTCAAGTTTTTCTAATTCTGCTACTTTATTAGCTAATGTATCTCTATCGATTACTTTTGCATCATATGTTATTCCATATCCATTACCATATAAAATTTCATCAGAGAATGAACCTGTTTCAGTTCCATCATCAGCTGTTGAAAGAACATATTTAGGAACTCTAACTGGTAATTTTCCAGATGCTCCAAAGACACCGAATGCAACTTCAACACCAGCAGTAATATTTGGTCCAGTAGCTGATGTAGAACCCGTTGCTCCACCAATTAATTGTTCTGTTGGGTCACCTTTTGATCCATATACAGCCATAATTGCATCAGCATTTGGATACATTTGTACGTCATAAGGTTTGTTTGCAGAGATAACAACTGTTGTTTTACTAGCATCTGCTTTTTCAACATAATCAACTAAATTATATGGTGTACCAGTGTAGTTATTGTTGTAATGTGCTTTAGCTACATTTAATCCACTATTGTCTGAAACAACTACAAGAGTATCACACCAATCAAGTAAATCTGTCATAGCTGAAGTATATGTTGAACCATCAGCATTAATAACTGTTGCATCAGAAGCAAGTGTACGATCCATATATCTTGTTACTTTTACTTCTGCACCATCTGGAATTAATCCAGCATTTTTAGCACGTTCAGCACCATATTTCATTAATGATCTTTGATTATTTTCAGCTGCTACTAATAATACTTTACTTTTTTTAGTAACATTTAATGGTAATGTGTTGTTTTCATTTTTAACAACTGTTACAGCTTTAGCAGCGATTTCTCTTTCTTTAGCTCTGTTTTCATCACTACCTACTGTTGCTAATGCTTTTTCTAATGAATAATTTGATTCTTTCCAATCTAAAATTCCTTTGTTTTCTTTTAATGTTAAGATTCTTGTTACTGCATCATCTAATCTAGATTCTTGAATTTCACCATCATTTACTGCTTTTTCTACACCATCAATAATGGCATCTAATTTAGACATATCTTCTAAACAAGTAATATTTGTTGGCATACAAATTAAATCTACCCCTGCATTAATAGCAAGTTTAACGGCTTGTACTTCATCATAAGTTGCTGCAATACCTGCCATGTTCATTGCATCAGTAACGACAACACCTTTGAATCCCATTTCTTCTTTTAATAAGTTTGTTAAGATTTTATGAGATAATGTTGAAGGTAATTTTTCTTGTTGTTTAGTTTTTTCTGAATAAACTGTTGTATTATCTAATTGTGGGTAAAGAATATGAGCTGACATGATCATTTCAATACCTTGATTAATCGCTACTTGATATGGTTTTAATTCATTGTTTAATAATTCTTCTTTTGATTTGTCTACGATTGGTAATCCATAATGTGAATCAGTGGCTACATCACCATGACCTGGGAAGTGTTTTGCACATCCAATAACATTATATTCAGCTAATCCTTCAATTTCAGCTGAGGCCATTTTTCCAACCATTTCAGCATCTTCACCATATGAACGTAATCCAATAACTGGGTTATTAGCATTATTATTAACATCTACAACAGGTGCTAATGTTGTATTAATTCCTAAAGAACTTAATTCACTACCAATAATTTCTCCAGCAATTTTAGCATTATTGACATCACCTGTTGCTCCTAATGCCATGTTTCCTGGTAAAGCAGTTCCTGATCCTAAACGATAAACAGAACCACCCTCTTGATCAGCACTAATCAATAATGGAATACCATTATCTTTAGTTGCTGCTTTTTGTAAATCCATTGTTAAATCAAAGCTTTGTTCAGTTTCTTTAATATTATTAGCAAAGAAAATAACAGATCCAAAATCATAATCTTCTACTATTTTTTGTACTTCTGAATTCATTTTTGTAAAATCTGTAGCTTCTTCTTCACCTTCAGATTTCCATTTTCTAAAATCAACCATCATCATTTGTGTTATCTTTTGTCTTAAAGACATATTGGATAACAAACTATCAACTCTTGAAGTTGTTGCACCTACCCCTGACATGGCCATTGAAGCAACCATTGAAAGAGACATAGCAGATGCAAGAACTTTCTTCATTCTTCTTCCCATATTTTTATATTTCCTTCCTCAATTTTTGCACTTAATATTGTCTAGACATGTTGTACAATAAGCATTGTAACAAAAACAAAATCATTTTGCAAGCCTTTTCATATATAAATTTCATTTTTTTATAAAAAAGTTTGAAATGATATTTCAAATAAAAAGAAATGAATTTAATCATTTCTTAAACTGTTGATGTTGATTTTGAATATAATCATGATACCATTTAAAACTATCCTTTTTATAACGTTTATAAGTACCATTTCCTAAATTATCACCATCTACATAAATAACACCATATCTTTTTGCCATTTCACAACTTCCTGCTGAAACGATATCAATAACGCCCCACATAATATAACCAATAACATCAACACCATCATCAATTGCTTCTTCTATTTGTTTGAAATGTTGTTTTAAATAATCTATTCTATAAGGATCATGAATAGAAAAATCACTATTCAATTGATCTCTTGCTCCTAAACCATTTTCTGAAATAAAGATTGGTTTTTGAGTACGATCATACATTTTATTAAGCATAATTCTAAGACCAATAGGATCAATTTGCCATCCCCATTCAGATGCTTTTAAATAAGGATTTTTAGTTGAAACTACAAGATTACCTGCTGTTTGTTGGCCGTTTTCTTGAATAGTTGCAATAGAACTTGAATAATATGAAAAACTAACAAAGTCACAAGTATATTCTTTTAATAATGTTTCATCTTCATCTTCCATTTTAAGATGTATATTGTTTTCTCTAAAGAAACGATCCATATAACTTGGATAATGACCATTTGCTAAAATATCAACAGCAAACCATTGATGTATTTCCTCATCTCTTACAGCCTTTAAATTATCTTCTGGTGAAGAAGTTAATGGATAATAACAAAAACATGCTACCATACATCCTGATTGACTTTTAGGTGATAATTCTCTTGCTATTTTAATTGTTTTTGCACTTGCAATAAATTGATGATGAAGTGATTGAAAAACAAGACTTTGGTTATAAGGTTGATCTTTTTCTTTAACTAAACCTACACCATTATAAGGACTAAAATATCCTGCATTTATTTCATTAAATGGTAAAAAGTAATCAATATATTGTCCCCAATGTTCAAAAACAGTTTTAGCAAATCTTTCATAAAAAGTAACTAGTTTTCTATTTGTCCATCCACCATAATTTTCTACTAAATATAATGGAACAGCATAATGATTCATTGTTAAAAATATTTTCATTCCTGCCTTATGAACTTCTTTAAAAATATGATCATAAAATGCAATTCCTTCTTTGTTAGGTTCTAATTCATCACCTTGAGGATATAATCTTGCCCAACTTATTGAAAATCTATAAATATCAATCCCTAATTCTTTTAATAAAGCAATATCTTCATCTATATGATGATATCCATCACTGCCTTTTCTAAAAGGATAATTTCCAACACCCTGACATTTTTTTGCTTCATCTATAACCTCTTGAGTGAGTAAACGGGTTGCTGTTGTAGCATCAGAAGTTCTTTTTAAATAAGGTCTACAATCTTGAGTATCTAGACCTTTTCCATCTAAATCATAACCTCCTTCATATTGACTACTAGCAGTTGCTCCACCCCAAAGAATATCTTTTTTCTTTTGTATATATACCATTCTATGTCCTCCTTTTAAAAACTAAGGTGATTTCTCACCTTAGTTTCTTTACAAGTATATAGGCACCATATTCTGGTGTATGAATAGGTGGGATTAAATTAAATTGTTTTCCTAATTTATCTTTAAGGTGAGGAATAATAAAAGAATTTGCATGTTGAAATACACCGCCTATATAAGAGACGTTAATGGGAGATTTAAAATTTTTAGATAACAAGTTAATCAATTTATATATTTCTTCTGCAGCTTGTTTATATATTTTTAAAGCATTAGGATCTTTTTCTTTTGCTGCTAAACCATTAATATAAGCTAAAGCAGCAATTTTGGTACGATCATGATTTAAATGATCCATAAAAGTAATAATGTCATAATCATTTACTAAATGACATTCTCTTTTAATTAAATCATATAAAATTGTCTTTTCTAATCGACCATCTATTTCTTGACAAAAAACACTTAACATCTTTTTAGCAATCCAATAAGCACTTCCTTCATCACCTAATTGATAGCCCCAACCACCACAACGTTGTAATGCACCTTTCTTCAAAGAAAGCGCAATACTACCAGTTCCAGCAATAACGACTATTCCATCTTGACCATCAAGAGCACCTTCTATTGCTATTCTTACATCACTTTCTAAAACAAATGGTCTGTTTTCAAAGGCTTTTTCGCAAATTTCTTCTATTTCTTTTCTTATTTTTTTATCTTGTCCATATCCTGCTAAACCAATACCAATTTTTGAAATATGTTGTGGATCTAATTGTTCAATACCATCTTTTAATATTTCAATGCATTTTTGAGGTGTTTGACTTAAAATATGAACAGTTGGTAAAACAATTTCTTGACAAATATTCCCATTATCATCATAAGAAACCATCTTTGTTTTAGTTCCACCACCATCAATACCTATATACATAAATTTCACCTTTATCCTTCGATAGCTTCTTTTGCTTTTTCTTCTTCTAATAATTCCTTATCATACATTTTAAAGAATGGATAATATAGTACAACAGAGATGATAATTAAAATAATATTCAAAACTGCTGCTCTCCAATCTCCTCCACATGCAAGATAAGCACCAATTGGTCCAGGTAATGTCCATGGAGCAATTGTAACTGCACAATTAACAAGATGCATAGCTGTAGCAACCCAAGCAATTGTTGCTAGAACTAAAGGAATAACAATAAAAGGAATTAATAACATCGGATTTAAAACAATTGGTGCCCCAAAAATCATTGGTTCATTAATGTTAAAAATAGATGGTAAGATTGTTGTTCTTCCTAAAGTTTTTCCATATTTAGATTTTGCTTTAAAACAGAATAAGATAGCTAATCCAAGTGTTGCTCCTGATCCACCAATATGTACAAACCATTGTAAAAATGGTTCAACACCAATATGTGTTGCTACTTTTCCAGCAGCTACCGCAGCTGTATTTTGGTCTAATAAAATTAACCAAATTGGTCTTGCAAGAGAACTAACAATAGAATCTCCATGAATACCGAATGACCAGAAAAACATAATTAAGAAAATAATAATTAATGTTGATGGTAAAGTATCTGTTGCATTTACTAATGGTTTAATAAGTGTTCCGACAATACTATGAACATCAATACCTAACCACATTGTAATGGCAGACATTCCTAAAATAATAATAATTGTTGGTGTTAAAGATTCAAAAGATCTTGCTACTGCTGGTGGAACAGCAGCAGGCATCGTAATTTTTATACCTTTTACTTGTGTAAATCTATAAATTTCAACTCCAATAAATGCAGATAAAATTCCAATAAACATACCTGCTGATCCTAAGTTTTCTGCAGGAATAACATATCCTGAAGGAAGTTGTTGTAAAAATGCATTTAATTCTGCATTTTTACCTGCTAATGCAGTAATTGAATCAGTCACATCTGGAATAGAGACAGGAACAATCGTTAATAAGAATGTTAACTCTGCCATAATTGCTCCACTTAATCCATCTAAATCATAAGATTTTGCAAGTGAATAGCCAATTCCAAAAACTGCATATAATGTCATAATATACATTGACATTCTATATGGTAATAAAATAGCTACTGCATTAGCTTTGATAAACTTCGCCAAAGCCCATGATTCAGGCATTTGATTATATGAAAATGCAACAACCATTAATAACGAACTTACAATAATAATTGGTAAAGTAGCAATGATCCCATCACGAATAGCACGTAAATGTCTTTGATTAGAAAGTTTTTCCAAAGGACCAGCAAATTTACCTTCAATAATGTTCGAGAACTTTTCAAACATATTTTTTCCTCCTATCTAATCATTAATATCATCACAAAAGCCATGATTGTAAATATACCTGCAACAATCCAAAAGCTTTTACACATTCCTTTTTTTCTTTCAATATAAAATTGTGAATAAGCAACAGATAAACCACATACAATTGAACTAATAATTGCATTAGGAAGGCGAAAATCAATATGTAAATAATGAAAACCATTTACACAAACAATTAAAGATAACATTGTAGCACCTAAAATCAACAATGCGCTTTTAAATCCGAACATTGGAATATCATAGTCTGTTACCCCAAACATATTTTTATATGTTTTATTTTTTTCATTTTTTACAACATATCTTTTCATTGCTTATTCCTCCTATAAAAAACTTCTAACTGTTAGGCTAATATTACCTTTATTCTTTTCAAGAGCTTCTTGACATTCTATTTCATCTTTACCCGTAAGACCCATTAAGATTGCAATCTTAACATTAAAATGACTTTTATCTAATAATCTTTTTGCTTCTTCTTCATCACAATCAACAGATTGACACACAATAGAAACAGCTCTCATTTTTAATTTTTCATTTGTTGGTTGAACATCAACCATTAAGTTACCAAATACTTTTCCTCTTTTAATCATCACTGAAGTTGAAAGCATATTTAAAACCATCTTCTGTGCTGTACCAGCTTTCATTCTTGTTGAGCCAGTGACAACTTCTGGTCCTACAACAACTTCAATAGGATAATTAGCGTACTTTGAAATCTCTCCATTTTGAACACAACACAATGAAATTGTAGAACAGCCAATTTTGCGCGCATATTGCAATCCTGCAATTACATAAGGTGTTCTTCCTGAAGCAGCAATTCCACAAACAATATCTTTGTCATTTAAATCTATTTTTTCTAAATCTATTTGTGCTAATTGCTTCGAATCCTCTGCACCTTCAACTGCTTGGGTAACAGCTTTAATCCCTCCAGCAATAATTCCTTGGATAAGAGTAAGTTCAACTCCATAAGTTGGTGGACATTCAGAGGCATCTAGTATTCCTAGCCTTCCAGAAGTTCCAGCACCTACATAAATTAATCTTCCACCTAAACACATTTTTTTATAGATACAATCAACCGCTTGAGCGATTTGTAATATGACGTCTTGTACTACAAATGCTACTTTTTGATCTTCATTATTAATTGTTTTTAAAATATCAATAGTTGACATTTCATCAATATGTAATGAATTTTGGTTTACTTTTTCTGTATCTAACTGATTTAATTTCATTAATATGGCCCCTCCTTCCAATATCATTATATTATTTTTGAAATATTATTTCAATAATAATTGATATATTTTAAAATATTATTTCTAAAATAAAAGATTCATTTTGAAATGAATCTACTTTTTAAGAATTGAAACATTATTTCTTGAATCAATCAAATTATCTTTATTTTTATCAAAGTTCTTTTTAAACACACCATAATACAATAAATCAGTAATTACAAAAGAAGAAATTCTTGATGAAACTGCTCCTATACGTAACTCCTTTTCCTCGCTTGGTACTCTAAGTGCAACCGTACTATTTTTTGATATAAGATTTTGATTAATTTGTGTAATTGAAATATACGAAATATTTTTTTCAACTAAGATTTTAGAAATATCTACCAATCCTGCCGTTGTTCCTGAATAACTGATGATCAATGCCGTATCATCCTTTGTCATACTTTGCGTAAATGTCATTTGAATATGTAAATCATTATTATAAATAACCTTTTTCCCAATTCTGATTAATTTTTGTTCAATATCATTAGCAATAACTGAAGAACCACCTACTCCAAATAGATAAATAGTAGATGCATTGCATAAAAGATTTATAGCATTTTCTAAATCACTAACATTAATCAATTGATATGTTTTCAATACCGTATTCATATTTAAACGACATCCTTTATCTACTAAAGATGTCATATCATCATTTTCATTAAAAATAATATCTACATCTAAATCATGTTGCTCATTTGAATGAGATTGAGCTAAATTCATCTTTAAATCACTAAATCCTTTACAACCTATTTTTTTAGAAAATCTAATAACTGCCGCAGCAGATGTATTTGTCTTTTCACCTAATATTTGTGCAGAATATTTTAAAACTTCGTTTTTATTTTCAAGAATATATTTTGCTATTAATTTTTCTGTCGATGTATAATTTTCTTTATTTTCTTTAATTCTTAATAAAATATTCACATAATCACTCCCTATATAGTTTCATTATATCAATCATTAATATGAAATTCTATTTAAAAAAAGAAAGCTTCAAAAAGCTTTCCTTAACTATCACAAAAGGAAAATATATGGATAATCTCATCAACAGTGATAGTACACATTTTATATGCATAATTATTCTATCATTTATAATTAAATAATTTTTATTTAAGAACATTTTGGTCTTTATTCTTTTTTTAGAATACTCTCTCTTGGATTATCTAAATGATATTCTTTTGCCCATTTTCTAAAATGTCTATTAATATATGAATTAAGTTGCACCATATCTCGTTTATTAAGATAAATATCAACCAATCCAAGAGGATCTTCTACTTCATAGTCTTTAATTCTTTCCATCATTTGATAAACAACTTCATTATTCATAATTTGAAAAGAATATGTATCATGTTGTGTCACAACATCTAAATCTACATAATAATTCATATGAACAACTAAAGCTCTCATTAAGCCTATTGCACTTGACATAGATAATTTAAAACACTTTACATCACTATATTTTATTTTTATTTGATCATATTGAAGATAATCTTTATAAAAATATAAGCGATCATAAATCGTTCCATAATCTAAAACGTGATCAACTGCTATTTTAACTTTTCTTCTTTTAATATAATTATTAATTCTTTCATCTATATTTTCTAAATCAA
>UQVG01000019.1 GCA_900544435.1 uncultured Erysipelotrichaceae bacterium
ACAATCAATCGAATATTAAAATTTATTAATATAGTTGAATTTAAAAAAAGGTTAGTATATAATGTCTTTTGATACGGAATAAGGAGAAATATATAATGAGAACAACTACAAAAAAATTAGAAAATGCTGTTACTCAAATTAAAGTAACATTTGATAAAAATGAATGGGCAGATGCTCAAGACGCTGCTTTAAAAAGATTAGCTACAAGAGTTAAATTAGATGGTTTCAGACCTGGTAAAGCTCCAGTTGCTATGATTAAAGCTAGACTTGGAAAACAAGCTATCTATGATGAAGCAACTGATCAAATCTTACAAAAAAGATATGCTGATATCATGAAAAAAGCTGAAGTTACTCCAATCGCTCAACCTACATTAAATATTGATAGTGTTGATAATGATAACTTAAAAATCACAATCTTATGTCCTGTTAAACCTGAAGTTGAATTAGGTGAATACAAAGGATTAGAAGTTAAAAAAGGTAGAGTAACTGTTGCTAAAAAAGATATCGAAGCACAAGTTGAAAACTATCGTCATCAATTCGCTGAATTAACTACTAAAGAAAACGGTGAAGTTGCTAAAGGTGACACAGTTGTTATGGATTTCGAAGGATTCATCGATGGTGAAGCATTCGAAGGTGGAAAAGCTGAAAATCATTCATTAGAAATCGGTTCTGGACAATTCATTCCAGGTTTTGAAGATCAAATGATCGGTATGACTTGTGAAAATGAAAAAGATGTTGTTGTAACATTCCCAGAAGATTATCAAGCTACTGAATTAGCTGGTAAAGAAGCTACATTCAAAGTAACTGTTCATGAAATTAAAGAAAAAGTATTACCTGAAGCTGATGATGAATTAGCTAAAGATGTTAACATTGAAGGTGTTGAAACTTTAGATCAATTAAAAGATCATATTAAAGCTCAATTAAAATCACAAAAAGAAAATGAAGTAGAAAATAAATTCTTCTCTGATTTAACTCAAGCTTTAATTGAATGCTGTAAAGTAGAAGATAGTGAAGCTTTATTAAATTCTGAATTAGATACAATGTTAAGAGAAGTTGAAATGAACTTACAACAACAAGGTTTATCATTTGAATTATATGAACAATTTACTGGTAAAAACAAAGATGCTATCAAAGCTGATTTAACTGATCAAGCAAAAGATAGAGTAAAATTAAACTTAATCTTAGCTGCTATCGTTGAAGCTGAAAATATCGAAGTAACTGATGAAGAACGTAATAGCGAATTAGAAACAATCGCAAATACATATAATAGAGACTTAGAAGAAATCAAACAAATCTTTGCTCAAAATATGTACCAAATCGATGCTGATATCTTAAATAGAAAAGCGTTAGACGTTGTTAAAGAAAACTTAAAGAAATAGTTTAAAAGACGCGTAAGCGTCTTTTTAAAAAAGGAGGATTATTATGAGTGAAAGTACATTATTAACCCTTCCTGTTGTGTGTACAAGAGGAATGATTGTCTTTCCGGGTAACCGTTTATCATTAGATGTTGGTCGCCCCCTTAGTTTAAAAGCACTTGAACTTTCAAGTCGTGACTTTGATAACAATATCCTATTTGTTTCACAAATCAATCCTATTGTTGATGATCCAAAATATGATGATGTTTATCATGTTGGAACTTTATGTAAAATTGAAAAGAAAATCCGTCGCGATAGTGCAGGGACAATCAAATTAACTGTTACTGGAGAAAAAAGGGTAGCTCTTCAAGATTTTAAAATTGAAAATGGTTCAATTTTTTCTACAGCAGAAGTTTTAGAAGATATTTATGGGGATACAAATGAAGAAGTTGCTTTAGTAAGAAAAACAACAGCTTACTTTGAACAAGCAAGACGTCATATGCCTCATATTCCAGCTGAAAGCTTAACATTACTTTCAAATGGAACATCAGCAAGTTTACTTGCCGATACAATTGGTCAATATTTACCAATTGATTTAGACAGAAAACAAAAAATTCTTGAAGAACAAAGAATTAATGAAAGATTATTCTTAGTAGCAAGTTCTATTGAATCTGAAAAAATGATTAGTCAATTAGAAGATACAATCAATAGAAAAGTCAAAGAAAGTATTGATGAAAATCAAAAAGAATACTATCTAAGAGAAAAATTAAGAGCTATTAAAGATGAACTTGGTGATACTGTTGATAAAGGGGACGATGCTGATCAAATTCGTAAAGAATTAGCTGAAAATCCATATCCTCAATACATCAAGGATAAAATTGAAGAAGAATTACGTCGTTTTGAAGCAATGCCACCAGCATCTTCAGAAGCGAACGTTGTTAGAACTTATATTGATTGGGTGATGAAAACACCTTGGTATCAAGAAACTAAAGATGAAGAAGATATTTCTAAAATTGAAGCAATTTTAGAAGAAGATCATTTTGGATTAGAAAAAGTTAAAGAAAGAATTGTTGAACATTTAGCTGTTAAACAAATGACACAATCTTTAAAAGCACCAATTATCTGTTTGGCGGGTCCACCAGGTGTAGGGAAAACAAGTATTGCTAAAAGTATTGCCCGTGCTTTAGATCGTAAATTTGTTAAAGCTTCTTTAGGTGGAGTAAGAGACGAAGCAGAAGTTCGTGGACATCGTCGTACTTATTTAGGATCAATGCCTGGACGTATCATTCAAGGAATGAAAAAAGCTGGTGTTGTAAATCCTGTCTTCTTATTAGATGAAATTGATAAGATGGCAAGTGATTATAAAGGGGATCCTACAAGTGCAATGCTTGAAGTCTTAGATCCTGAACAAAATTCTCAATTCTCTGATAACTATATTGAAGAACCTTATGACTTATCGAAAGTCTTATTCATTGCGACTGCTAATGATTTAGGAGGAATTCCTGGACCACTTAGAGATCGTCTTGAAATTATTGAAGTTTCAAGTTATACAGAACAAGAAAAATTAATGATTGTTAAAGAACATTTAATTAAAAAACAATTAGATGCGCATTCATTAAAACCTGAACAAATGATTATTTCTGATGATATCATCATGGAAATTATTCAACACTATACACGTGAAGCAGGTGTTCGTGAACTTGAAAGATATATTGCTAAATTATGTCGTAAAACTGTTTTAGCTATCTTAAAAGAAAAAGTTGAATCAGTGACTATTGATCAAGATAAACTTGTTGAATTCTTAGGAAAAGCACCATTTGATCATACTAAGAAACTTCCTCGTCCTCAAGTAGGGGTTGTTACTGGTATGGCATATACTCAATTTGGTGGAGATATTTTACCAATTGAAGTCAATCATTTTGATGGTACTGGTAAATTCATTATTACTGGTCAATTAGGTGATGTCATGAAAGAATCGGCTTCAATTGCATTAGATTATTTAAAAGCTAACAAAGAAAAATATGGCTTAGATGATAAAGCATTTGAAAAACAAGATATTCATATCCATGTTCCAGAAGGAGCTATCAAAAAAGATGGTCCATCAGCAGGGGTCACTCTTACAACAGCTATCTATTCAGCGTTTACAAATAAACCTGTAAGAGATGATGTTGCGATGACAGGAGAAATCACTTTACGTGGAAATGTTTTACCAATTGGTGGATTGAAAGAAAAATCTATTTCAGCACATCGTTCTGGAATTAGAAAAATCATCATTCCTAAAGAAAATGAAAAAGATATCGAAGATATCCCAGAATCAGTAAGAAATGATTTAGAAATTGTTTTAGCTGATCATATCGATACAGTTTTAGAACATGCAATTGTTAAATAACGGAAACTTGAATTTCCGTTATTTTTTTTGTACAATACAAAAGGTGAGAAAAAATGGTAAAAATTAAAAAAGCAGAATATATATTATCAGCAGCATGGAAAAGCCAATGGCCTGAAGAAAGTTTTCCAGAAATGTGTTTAGCAGGACGTTCAAATGTTGGAAAAAGTAGTTTTATTAATACAATGTTATCAAGAAATGGTCTTGCAAAAGTATCAAGTACACCAGGTAAAACAAGAACTTTGAATTTCTTTAATGTCAATGATGCACTTTATTTTGTTGATGTTCCTGGATATGGTTATGCTAAAGTTGCTAACAATGTTACAAAACAATTTGGTAAAACAATGGATGAATATATTAGTGAAAGACAAACTTTAAAAGGTTTTATTTTATTAGTTGATTATCGTCATAAGCCAACTCAAGATGATGTGATGATGTATGAGTTTGTTAAGCATCATGGAGTACCAGTTATTGTGGTAGCAACTAAAGAAGATAAACTTAAACGTAATGATGTAAAGAAAAATGAAAAATTGATCAAAGATACATTACACTTTGATCCAAATGATACATTTATTCGTTTTTCAAGTTTAAAGAAAAAAGGAATTCAAGAAGCTTGGAATGCAATTTATGAATTATGTGATTTAAATTTTGAGTAGGGAAACCTACTTTTTTTCATATCTTATTATTTTTAGCATAGACTTTGTTAGGAGGAGTGTTATGCAAAAAATATTTTATGAAAAAGAAATTGATTTATTACATCAATTAAAGGAATTGATTTCTTTAACAGTTGATGAATCTATTGATTATAAAATAGAAGATCATGGTGTTAGAGCTGTTGGGACTCTTGCGATTAAAGGGGAATATGTCAGTCAAGAAAAAAGACATTTTTTAGAAAATGTTGAATTAGATGTTTATGCTGATGATCAAAAGATTACAGATCATCAAGATTTTCATTTAAAGGTTGAGGATTTTCATTATGATATAATTGATGGTAATTTAAAAATTAAAATTGAAGTTGGTGTTTATGGGGTTGAAGAAGGAGAAAATAGATATATTCAGTTAGATGAAGATCCTATTGATGAAATTGAAAAACTATCGAGAGATGTTGAAGCAACAACTGTTGAAAAAGAAGTAATAGAGCCAGAAATTCCTGAAGAAATCCAAGATGTAGAAAAGCTACAAGAAAAAATCTATGAAACAAAAGAAAAAGAAGAAAAGGCAGAAGATGATGAAGATTTAGGTGTTTATTATTTATATGTTGTTTTACCTAATGATACGTATGCTTCTATTGCTAGGCAATATCATGTAGATGAAAAGATGATTCGAGAATATAATCAGGATTTAAATTTAGATGCAGGACAGATTTTGATCATTCCTTATGCTCCAAAAAACCATTCAGACAAAGTATAATTTGGATGTTTTAGGACTTATTCAAATAAGTCCTCGTGTTTATAAAATCAAAACATCTACTTGTTTTTATTGTGTTAAGATTGTTGATGAAAAGAAATTAGAAGTGGCTTATCAGCATCTTAATACTTTACATCTCAATCATTTTATTCATTTGATTTTAAATAATGAACAGCATTATTTTACACCTTATGCAAATCAATATATTTATTTGATGCCTTACTTACAAGAAGATAATCATATAAAAAAAGAAATGAAAATCAAAACATATTATCAAATTCTAGCTTATTTACACAATCATTCTTTTTTTATACAACATGAAGAAACTCATTTTTTTAAAAAACAATATGATGATCTTTTTTCTTTGATTCAACAAAGAAAAAATGATTATGAAGAATTAATGAGAGAATTTGAATTTAGAAAATTTAAATCACCTGCGGGTTGGATGCTTGTTTTAAATTATTATCGAATTATTCATTATTTAAATCAAGCACATTATTATTTAAGTCAGTATCAAGAAGTAATGAAAGATAAAAATGAAATTAGACTCTCTTTAACTTACAATCATTTTGATAAGGATCATATTTTTGTTAAAGATAAGACACTTATTTCTATTGATCGAATGAAAATTAATTATTGTATTTATGATTTAATAGAGACTTTTCAAAGTCAAGATGAATTATTTGAAAGTATTTCATTATTAGAATATTACTTAAAAGAAGTGAAGTTGTTAAAAGAAGAAAAAATCTTATTGCAGTGTATTTTATCAATTGTTCCTCAAGTTCAATTGGATTTACAAGAGGAAATAAATATTTATCAAATGTCAAAATTAATTTGTTATTTAGATGGTTTGCAAGAAATATTCAAAAAGTTAATGATTGACGAGAAATAGTCTATTTGATAGAATAGAACTGCAATGATTTGGAGGAGTAGTTCTTCTTTGTTTAATAGAGAGTCCCGCTTGCTGGAAAGGGATAAATGAAAAGAGTGAAGGTAGCCAAGGAGCATGTTAGATGAAATTAAGTAGTTTAACACGTAGAACTGCGTTAAAGTTTTGAGGTGCTAAGTTATACTTAGAACTAAGGTGGTATCGCGATATAAGTCGTCCTTAGAGGGATGGCTTTTTTATTTTAAGGAGGAAAAAGATGAATTATTTTACAGATTATTGGTATGTATGGATTATTTTTGCTGTTTTATGTGTGTTCTTGTTTATCTTTTATGGTAAAAGATACAAACAAGTAAAAGAAAGAAGAAGAAAATATGAAGAAAAATTAGCTCAAGAAAGAGATATGTTTTCTCATCTTACAAGTGAAGTTTTTGATAAGATTGAACCAATTGATCTTACAAGAGCCGTTATTTTTCATATTAACGCTAAAGAAGATCGTCTATATGAAGATGATAACTATGATGGAAATATTATTCCTTATTTAACACATGAAGAATTATTGATTTATACAATGTACCAATTAGAATGTTCTTTAGAAGGTGGAAGAGGTTCAATTCATTCATTTTTTATAACAGAACCTTATTGTAATTATAGACCATACTATAAAGAAGCATTTGAAACGTTGAAATGTTATGATATTGCTCATTTATTAGAAGAAGCTGAAAAATTAGCTGTTTTAATTGAAAATGATCAAGAAGATGAAATTGATGAAAGAAGTGAATACGCTACATACAATTTCTCTGATTTTACAAATGAATTTGTTTCTTTATTACGTTCTTCAGGTGTTGGAGAAAAATTAGGAGAATATATTAAGGAACATAAAGAAAGTTTTATTGAAAAGGATGATGAAAATGAAAAAAGAATTAGCGAGTAAATATGATCATAAAAGTGTTGAAAAAGGTAAATATCAACATTGGTTAGAAAAAGAATATTTTAAAGCTGGAGATGTATCTAAAAAACCTTATGCTATCGTTATTCCACCACCTAACGTTACAGGTAAACTTCATTTAGGACATGCTTGGGATACAACTTTACAAGATATGATTATCCGTTACAAAAGAATGCAAGGGTATGATGCTTTATGGCTTCCTGGTATGGACCATGCAGGAATTGCAACTCAAGCTAAAGTAGAAGCAAGAATGAGAGAAGAAGGTATTTCTCGTTATGATTTAGGAAGAGAAGGTTTCTTAGAAAAAGCTTGGTCTTGGAAAGAAGAATATGCTTCAATTATTCGTGCACAATGGGAAAAATTAGGTTTATCTTTAGATTATTCTAAAGAAAGATTTACTTTAGATGAAGGACTTTCTCAAGCGGTTAAAGAAGTATTTGTTCGCTTATATGAAAAAGGGTATATTTATCAAGGTAAAAGAATTATTAACTGGGATCCAGTTCAAAGAACAGCTTTAAGTAATATTGAAGTTATTCATAAAGAAATTGAAGGGGCCATGTATTATTTCAAATATAAAATTGTTGATAGTGATCAAGAATTAGTCATTGCGACAACACGTCCTGAAACAATGTTTGCCGATCAAGCAATCTTTGTTCATCCTGATGATGAAAGATATAAAGATTTAGTTGGTAAATATGCTATCAACCCTGCTAATGGAGATAAATTACCAATTATGGCAGATAGCTATATTGATATGGATTTTGGTACAGCAGTTATGAAATGTACACCTGCTCATGATCCAAATGACTTTGCATTAGCTAAAAAATATAACTTAGATATGCCTATTTGTATGAATGATGATGGTACAATGAATGAACTTTGTCATAAATATCAAGGAATGGATCGTTTTGAATGCCGTAAACAATTAGTAGCTGATTTTGAAGCAGCTGGTATTGTTGATCATATTGAAAAACATATGCATCAAGTAGGTCACTCAGAAAGATCAGGAGCAATTGTTGAACCTTATTTATCAAAACAATGGTTTGTTAAGATGAAACCATTAGCAGAAGCTGCTTTAGCTAATCAAAAGAAAGATTCTAAAGTAAACTTTGTGCCAGAAAGATTTGAAAAAACATTTACACAATGGATGGAAAATATTGAAGATTGGTGTATTTCACGTCAATTATGGTGGGGACATCAAGTACCAGCTTGGTATCATAAAGAAACAGGTGAAGTTTATGTTGGAAAAACTGCACCAGAAGATATCGAAAACTGGACACAAGATGAAGATGTCTTAGATACTTGGTTCTCTAGTGCTTTATGGCCATTTTCAACATTAGGTTGGCCTAATACAGAAGATCCATTATATAAAAGATATTTCCCAACAAATACATTAGTTACTGGTTATGATATTATTTTCTTCTGGGTAAGTCGTATGATTTTCCAATCATTAGAATTTACAGGTCAAAGACCATTTGAACATGTTTTAATTCATGGTTTAATTCGTGATGAACAAGGAAGAAAAATGTCTAAATCATTAGGTAATGGGGTTGACCCTATGGATGTTATCGACCAATATGGAGCAGATACATTAAGATTTTTCTTAACTACAAATTCAGCACCAGGTATGGATTTAAGATATATTCCTGAAAAACTAGAAGCATCATGGAATTTCATTAATAAAATTTGGAACTCAGCAAGATTTGTTTTAATGAATATTGATGAAGATTTAGAATATAAAGATTTAAAATTTGATCATTTAAATTTATGTGATAAATGGATTTTAAATCGTTTAAATAACGTAATTGAAGAAGTAGATGCAAACATGGATAAATTTGAATTCGTTAATGTAGGTAGCGAATTATATAAATTTATTTGGGATGATTTCTGTTCATGGTATATTGAACTTACAAAGGTTCATTTAAATAGTGATAATGAAGTTGAAAAACAAGCAAGTGCACATACTTTAGTATATGTTTTAAATGCAATTGTAAGAATGTTACATCCATTTATGCCATTTGTAACTGAAGAAATTTATCAAGCAATTCCTCATTTAGAAGAATCAATTTGTATTTCTAAATATCCAACAGTAAATCCTGATTTCAATGATGAAAACATCAATAAACAATTTACTTATCTAATGGATATTGTTAAAGGTGTTCGTGAAATTCGTGCAAACTATACAATTAAAAATGCAATTGAAGTAGAATATTCAATTGAAACAAAAGATGAAAACTTACAAGCATTATTAGATCAATGTGTTCCTTATTTAAAGAAATTATGTAATGCAACTTGTGTAGGTTATAATCAAGAATCTTCAAAAGATATTGCTACAGCAATGATTCAAGGTGGTAATACATTAATTGTAGAACTTGGAGCATATGTAGATAAAGAAGCTGAAAAACAAAAATTAGAAACTGAACTTAAAAAGCTTGAAGGTGAAATTAAACGTTGTACAAATATGTTAAGTAATGAAAAATTTGTTTCTAAAGCACCACAAGCAAAAGTTGATAGCGAACGTCAAAAATTAGAAGATTATACATCTAAATATAATGCTGTAAAAGAAAAATTAGCAGCTATGTAAAATCAAGTTTGAAAAAACTTGATTTTTTTTATCTTTTTAAAAGAAAAATGCTTAAAAAATGTCTATATAAATAATGAGGAAGTTAGTGGGTGTCTATTCCTTAAATAAAAAAGGAGGAAAAGAATATGCAAGAATTACAATTGTCAAATCAAATGGAAATTACTGGTGGAGGAGTAGGTACATGGATTGTTTGTGTAGTTGTAGGAGCTGCAGTTTATAAGATACTTTATTCTTCTAGTGGTCGTATTTCAATTCCAAGACTTGTTTCTATTGAATGGAAATAAATATATGAAGGTACTGTAGTACCTTCATATTCTTTACTTATTTTCATAGACTAGAAAGAGGTGAGTCTATGAAAAAGAAAGGAATGATTATTTTTACTTTTTTAATGCTTTTATGTAATACCTTGACATTATATTATGTAAATCAAGCACTTAAACAAGATATAAGTATTTATGTTGTACAAATAGGACGCTATAAAGAAAAAGAAAATGCACAAAATACAATGAAACAAATGACAGAATTAGGTTATAAAGGACATATGTATCAAGATCAGGATTATGTTGTTATTACAGATATTTTTATTAAACAAAATTTAGCACATCAACAAGCAAAAGAGATTGCTAAAAAAGGAAATACGTGTGTTGTTAAAGAATATTTTATAGATGATATTTACCAAGAAAAAATTGAAAAGAAGGAATATGAAACAATTTATCAATTTTTAAAAACAAATTGACAAAGCAGTTACTCTTTGATAGGATGCTTTCAGGGGGTGGAAACTTTGAACTTCAAAGTAAAAGAAATTTGTTATTGTGCATTAATGGCATGTATGCTGGCAATATTTTCACAAATTAAAATCGATTTACCAGGATATGTCCCTATTACGATGCAAACCTTTATGGTATGTTTGATTGCCTTAATTGCTCCTTGTAAAGTAGCGGTTGTTTCATGTGTTGTTTATTTATTGATGGGAGCTGTTGGTTTACCTGTTTTTGCAGGTTTTCAAGGTGGTATAGGATCGCTTTTAGGCTATAGTGGTGGTTATATTTTTTCGTTTCCAATAATGGTGTATGTTATTTCAAAATTAAAAACAAGAGTTCCTCTTATATTGGCATGTATTGTGGGGAATATCACGTGTTATTTTATTGGTACATTATGGTTTATGTTGATGACAAGAATGAATGTAATAGCTTCGTTGATGATGTGTGTTATTCCTTTTATACCTGGAGATTTTATAAAAATACTTTTAGCGTTTTGTTTAAGTAAAAAAATAAAAATAAAAATCTAGAAAATGTTAAATTGTCCTCGCCATGAAAGACCGAGAGAAAAAGCAATTTGTAAAGGAATTGAAACTTTATCTAATCAAGAATTGATTGCAGTTATTTTAAGAACTGGTAATAAAGAAATGTCAGTTTTAAATTTAGCATCTTTATTATTAGAAGAAATTGGTGGTTTTCAAGCTTTAAAGGATGTTGATTATTATCAATTGATTAAAATTAAAGGAATTAAACAAGCTAAAGCAATTGAATTAATGGCAAGTATAGAACTTGCTAAAAGAATGCAAAAAGAAAATACAAAAAGATTTGTTATTAAAGAACCTCAAGATGGTTATGAGTATATCAAACATCAGTTGATGTTTGAAAAACAAGAGAAAGTTATTTTATTATGTTTAAATAGTCGTTTAGAAGTCATTCAAGAAAAATTGTTATTTATAGGAAGTGGTGAAGCTTCTATGTTAGAAACGAAAGAAGTTTTTCAATATACACTTAGATGTGGGGCGAATCGAATTATTTTGATACATAATCATCCAAGTGGTAATCCTACTCCCTCTGTAGAGGATGAATTGATAACTAAAAAGATTAAGGAAATGGCAGAGTGTTTAGAGATAGAATTTATTGATCATCTTATTGTAGGTAAACATTGTTTTTATAGTTTTGCTTCAAAAAAAATCTATCAAAATAAAGAAGATTGATTTTTTTTGATGAACTCTATATAATGAATGATACTAGAGGTGATTATATGAACAATCGTAGAAAAAAGAGAAATAAAAGAATTATGGTTGGTGCTTTTGTAGTTGTTATTTTATTATCGGTAATTGGTTTTTTTGTAGGAAGAAAGCAATCACGTTTAGAAAAGACATTAAGTAATTCTATTTCTATGATTGAATATTATATTGTTAAAAAACCTATTTCTTTTGTAAGTGATATTTTTAATGAATATAATGATTTAAAAGATGTTTATGATGAAAATAGAATTTTGAAAGAAAAGTTAGATTCTTATGTCAATGTTGAATCTGAAAATGAAGTTCTACAATCAGAAATTAAAAAATTAAAGAAATTAACTGAAATTGATTATCTTCCTAATGATTACAAAACTAAATCAGCTAGTGTACAAACACGTGATCAAGCAAATTGGAATGATGAAATTACAATTGATGTAGGAAGTTTAAATAATATTCATGAAGGGATGGCTGTTTGTGATGCCAATGGAATGATTGGAATTGTAAGTCATGTAACAGAAATAAGTTCAACTGTTTCATTGTTAACAAGTGAAAATCCAATCAATCAAATACCTGTAATGATTATAAATGGAGATCAAACAATTTATGGTTTATTACAAAATTATGATGTTAATAAAGGTAATTTAAATATTACTTTACTTTCAGGAATTGATAAGTTAGAGAAAAATGCAAAAGTTTATACTTCAGGTTTAGGTGGAGATGGAAAATGTCCTAAAGGAATCTATATTGGTAAAGCAAAAAAATTAGTGACTCAAAGTGATGGAACAACGATAACTTTAACAGTTAAAGCTGCAGCTCAATTTGAAGATTTGTCTTATGTATCTGTTGTAAAGAAGGTTAATGGCAGTGAAAAATAAACTTGTTAGATATTTAATTATCATGTTTGTTTCGTTTATTGTCGACAGTATTTTACGTTTCTATTTACCATCTTCCATTTTAAAAGTAAATTTGACAGTAATTCCTTATGTAGGGGTGATGATGTTTGATTTATTAAATAATACAATAGATGAAGATCATCGTTATATATTTGCAGGAATTTGTGGGATTTATTTTAGTGTCATTTATGGGAATTCTATTTTTGTTTTATTATTTTTCATTTATTCATTCTTTGAAAAGCGTTATATGAAAAAAGCTGTAATGACTTATTTTGAGGCAATTGTTATCGTCATTTTGACAATTTTTGTACAAGAGAGTGTGTTATATTCATTAATGTGGATAACAAATACAACTCAATTAGCGATAACGACATTTTTAATTAAGAGACTACTACCAACATTACTATTCAATATTGTTATTTTTAATGGAGTGTATTTTATCCACAACAAATTGAAGCTTGAAGGTGATATTGATGTATATTTTAGTTAAGAATCTTAATGGACGTTTGATTTTTATGATGGATAATGAAGTTGATTTTGAAATTATATTAAAAGAATTAAAAGGTCTTTTGGTACAATCTTTTTTTAAAAAAGAAGATTATTACCCAAAGGCCTTTTTTGATTTAAAAGGTCGAATTTTGAAGAATGATGAAATATTACAATTTTTTGAAAAATAATAAATTAAGACAAAAAACTATTTGAAAAATGATTGAAAAGTACATTCAATATGTGTATAATAAAAACACGGATAATACGAATACGGAAATGTACACATAATAACAACTGTTTAACTTAATATATATCACAAGGCATTGACCGCCTATTTAGTTAATATAGTTAGATTTATTATGGAGTTTCCCTAAGAACGAGAAAGAGTCATATTTTGTGGCTCTTTTTTCATTAATAAAAATTATGAAAAAATTTGTATTAATGAAAAAACCTATCGTGGATATTTATTCTTTTTTTATGTTGAATGTGGTATCATAGTAGATAGACATTAGCTTAAGGAGGATTTTTGATTTGAGAAAAACTATAAATAAACTATTTTTGATTATAACCGTAATATCAGCACTTCTGCTAACTACAGGATGTGACTTGTTTATAAAGACTAACAAGGGGCAGGTTGACCAGAAATGGTACATGGGACTTACCTACGAGGATGACAATGGCAATGACACGGATTACACAATAGGGACAGATGGAACTATTGCAGCAGTGGCTTTGGAAGATGGATATGGCGATGAGTTCGGGATTATAAAGGGCGAGGAAGCTTACCTTAATATCAACACCATTATAAAAAATATTGACAAAAGATTTTATGTGGATGCAACCAACAACCTTGTAATGTTTACTGACGCCACAAAAACTTATAAAACTAAAATAGGTGGTAAGACAATAAATGAAACTGAAAATACAGACTATGTTATTTCTTTTATGGACGGAAAAAATTGCTATGTTAATGTAAAGTTTGTTAAGAAATACGTGGATTTTGATTATAAAGTTGTGAAGGCGGAGGGAAAATCTCCTGCAAGAATTGTTCTTAAATACACATCAGGCGAGAAAAATCAGATGACTGTTAAGAGCAACATTGAAATGCGTACAAAGGCAGATTACCAGAACCTTATTGTAACTACTTTGAAGAAAAATACCAAGGTTACAGTATTGGAAGAAAGCGGCGACTGGACAAAGGTTGGAACTGACGACGGTTTCATGGGTTATGTGCCTGCAAAGAAATTAAAAGATAAAGAAACAAAGAAGACTGAGTTTAAATCTGACGCAGATACATATACACATGTTTTGATGAATAAAAAGATTAGTTTAGGTTGGAATGCAATAACGAAT
>UQVG01000020.1 GCA_900544435.1 uncultured Erysipelotrichaceae bacterium
GAATCAAAGGAGAAATGTAAAAGTGGATTCTGCCCAGATAATGAATATCATATCATTAATCATTTTATTAATTTTATCATCGTTGTTTTCTTGTAGTGAAACAGCTTTTTTATCGGTAAGTAAAATTAAAATACGTACACTTGCTGAAGAAGGAAATAAAAAAGCAAAATTAGTAGAGTCTTTATTAGATGATCAAGATCGTTTATTAAGTGCTATTTTAGTAGGAAACAACCTAGTAAATATCGGTGCTTCGTCACTTACAACAGCAACGATTATGGCTATTTTTGGAGATGGTGCACAAACAGTTGCAATCGCAACAGGTGTTGTAACATTGTGTATTTTGATTTTTGGTGAAATTACACCTAAATCTCTTGCTACTCAAAATGCTGATAAATTAGTTTTTGCTTTAGTACCATTTATTCGTTTTGTATATGTGATTACTAAACCGGTCGTATTTGTGTTAAATATTATTACGGGATTTATTATTAAACTTTTAGGTGGTAATCAAGAACATGGTCCTAGTTTAACTGAAGAAGAATTGAAAACAATTGTAACAGTTGGACATGAAGAAGGTGTTCTAGAAAAAGAAGAAAAAGAAATGATACATAATGTTTTTGAATTTGGTGAAACTGAGATCAAAGAGATTATGACACCACGTATTCATGTTGAAAGTTTACCGGACGATTGTACATATGATGAATTAATGAATGTTTATCATGATGCACAGTATTCTAGATATCCTATTCATGATGAGTCTTTTGATGAAATTATTGGTGTTTTAAATATGAAAGATTTGTTGTTTATTGATATTGATAAAGAACATTTTGATGTTAAAAAATATATGAGAGAGACTTTTGTGGTCTATGAATTTAATCAAGTCAATGATGTTTTTGCTTCAATGAGAAAGGAACATGCGACACTTGCAATTGTATTAGATGAATATGGTGTTATGAGTGGAATTGTTACTTTTGAAGATATTGTTGAAGAAATCGTTGGTGAAATTGATGATGAATATGATGATACAAGTGATGATATTGTTAAAATCAATGATCATGAGTATTTAGTAGATGGTAGTTTAAATTTAAATGAGGTCAATGATGAAATTGATACTCATTTTGAATCAGAAGATTTTGAATCAATCGGTGGTCTTGTTTTAGGAGAATTTAGTGGTGTTCCTAAAATAAAAGATAAAATTGAATTTCCAGGAGTTACAATTATTATCGAAAAGATGCATAAGAATCGAATTGAACTTCTTAGATTAATAATACATGAAATGAAAGAAGAGGAAGAAGGAGAGGAAAAACATCAATAAGATGCTTTTCCTTTTTTAAGGAGGCTATATGAAAACAACAGTTGAAATTAAAAAAATGGGAATCAATGGAGAAGGTATTGGTTACATTAATCGTAAAATTGTCTTTGTTAAAGGGGCATTATTAAATGAAGAAGTAGAAATTGATGCCAAACAATACAATAATAAAAATTATTATTTTGGTGATTTAATTAGAGTTATTAAACCTTCACCTATGCGTGTTAAAAATCCATGTCGTGCGAATAAAGAATGTATGGGATGTAATTTATTACATTATGCTTATCCAGCACAATTAAAACATAAAAAAGATTTAATTAAAGAATCTTTAAAAAAGTATACAGAATTAGATCGTTCACAAATTAAAATTGATCAAATTATTGGTATGAATCAAAAAAATGGTTTCCTTACACAAGCTAATTTACCTATTGTAGATTTTAAAGGAAAAGTTACTTTTGGAATTTATCAAAGAGAAACAAAATATTTAACAGTAATGACAGGATGTATGAAACAACATCCATTAATTAATCAAACATTATTACAACTAGAAGAAATCTTTAATAATCATCAATGTAAAACATATAATGATAAATTTAGAACTGGTTTAAGATTTATTAAATTACGTGTTTTCCAAGATAAAGTACAAGTCATCATTATTACAGGAAAAGATGGTTTAAAAGATGAAGTGGTAAGTGATATTAAAAAATTAAAACAAGTCAATGGTTTATTTATGTCAATTAATACTTCTAAATATCAAGATTTTGAAAGTCAAGGTTATAAGAAGATTTTTGGAAATACGAAAGAAGAATTTATTTGTGATGGTAAAAAATATATTATGTCTGTTAAAACAACTTTACCTGATCATTTAGAATCTTTTGAAATTAGAAATAAGATTGTTAAAACAATGGTTAAAGGAAGTAAAAAGATTATTTCTATTAATTGTGAAAATGGTATTTTAGAAATGAATCTAGATCAAGATGTTGTTGCTATTGATGAAAAGAAAGATAATATTGAAAGTGCTACTTATAATGCTAAATTATCAGGAAAAGAAAATATTAAATTTGTTTATGGTCAACCAATTAAGAAAATGATTACTTTTGCGAAAAAGAAAGTGTATGATACAGTTATTATTCAAGGAGTCAATGGGATTTCTAATGAATTAAAAGACACTTTAAGACTTGGAAAAGTACAAACAGTTATTTATATGAATTCTTCAACATCTATGCTTGCAAAAGATTTGCAAGAATTATCAAAATATTATAAAGTAGAAGAGATCAAAGCAGTAGATAGTCATATGTATCAATCATACGTGACATCAATTGCTAAACTTACAAGAAAATAGGAGGAAGGAATAAAAATGGAATACGATTATACACCAAGAGGTGTCTGTTCAAGAAATATCCATGTAGAAGTTGAAGATGGGATTGTTAAAAATGTTATCTTCACAGGTGGATGTTCAGGAAATACTCAAGGAGTTGCTGCACTAGCAAAGGGTATGAAAGTTGATGAAGTTATTGAACGTTTAAAAGACATTAAATGTGGAGCAAAACCAACAAGTTGTC
Organism: uncultured Erysipelotrichaceae bacterium; assembly: GCA_900544435.1. GTDB lineage: Bacteria > Bacillota_I > Bacilli_A > Erysipelotrichales > Coprobacillaceae > Faecalibacillus. Next base: position 2,869 of record UQVG01000020.1, read on the forward strand.
CAGCACAGCTTGCAAAAAGTTTACAAGAGCATGCTAAATAAGTGCTCTTTTTTTGTTTCCTTCATAAAATAAAATGGTGGTGTTATGTTAATTAGAATCAAAAAAATGCAGTTTCTAGTAGGTGTTTGTTTGATTTTACAAATTATTTTATCTTCGTTATTTTTGCCTTTTCATTTTATAGCGATGTTTTTATCTATTATCATTATTATTTGGCAAAGAAGATTTTGTGTTTTACAGATCAGATATCATTATTATACGATTTTTTTATATATTTATAGATTGTTTGTAATGATTATTTTAACGTATTCTTTTTTTGAAATGTTGTATTTGTTTTTAACGTTATATGTTGGTCTAATCTTAATTTTATTATCTTTGAAAACATTTTTGTAATTCTTTTAATCAAAGATGATTTAGCGTATAATATGGAAAAAGGTGGTGGCAATATGATTGGTGAATTGAATGTCTATAGTTGTTATAGTTTTCAAAATAGTACGATTTTAATTCAAGATTTATGTAAAAGAGCGAAAGAATTGCACATGGAAGCGTTAGCTTTAACAGATATCAATAATATGTATGGTGCGATTGAATTTTCTAATGCTTGTCATCATTATGACATCAAACCTATTTTTGGAATGCAAGGGGATGTACTTATTGATCAAGAAGTTTATCCTTTTTTATTCTATGCAAAAGATCAAATTGGTTATCATGATTTAATGAAAATATGTAGTGATATTAATTTAAGTGAACGTAAAGCGATTGAATTAGATAGATTATCTTTATATCGTGAACATCTTTTTATTCTTTCTGGATGTAAAGAAGGAATTGTTGAAAGGCTTGTTTTAAAAGAGTTAGAATCTGAGGCTTTAAAATATATTGCGTTGTTTAAAAAGATGTTTAAAGATAATTATTATATTTGTATTCAAGATCATCATTTAAAAATGCAATCATTTTTAAATGAACGTTTAAAAGCACTTGCCACTTTACAAGAAGTGAAGGTTTGTGCTTCGAATGAAGTACGTTATTTATATCCACAAGATGCTATAGCGGTTGATTTAATGCAAGCAAGTATCCATGGCGAAAAAATTGATCGAAATTATAAAGTACAAACAAATCAGATGTATTTAAAAGATGCTTATGAGATGTCTTTATTGTTTGATCGCGAAATTATAGAAAATACAAATGATTTGTTAAGAAGATGCAATGTCACTATTGAAACCAATCAAATGCATTTACCACACTATCCTTTACCTGAAAATGTGACGAGCCAAAATTATTTACAGCAACTTTGTATTGTTGGTTTAAAGAAAAGATTTAAAGGAAAAGAAGTTCCTAGAACTTATATAGAACGTTTAAAAAAAGAATTAAAAGTCATTGCTAAAATGGGATTCAATGATTATTTTTTGATTGTTTTTGATTATGTAAGATTTGCGAAAACACATGATATTCAAGTCGGTCCAGGAAGAGGAAGTGCTGCTGGAAGTTTAGTGAGTTATGTTTTAGGAATCACGAATATTGATCCTTTAAAATATGATTTATTATTTGAACGTTTTTTAAATGAAGAGCGTGTTTCAATGCCTGATATTGATATTGATTTTCAAGATGATAAAAGAGATGAAGTTGTTAAATATGTTACAGAAAAGTATGGACAAGAACATGTTGGACAAATTGTTACTTTTGCTACCTATGGGCCTAAGGTTGCTTTAAGAGATTTAGGAAAAGTCGTTTCAGTTCCTTTACCTAAATTAGAAATGATGTCAAAGTATATTCCAACACAAGGAAAAAATCGAAAAACAGTAAAAGAAGTTTATGAATCTTCCTATGCTTTTGCAAGTATGGTCAATCAAGAAGAAATGTTACGAAAGATTTTACCGGCAATCTATCTTGTAGAACATTTACCACGTAATATTTCAATGCATGCTGCAGGGGTCGTTTTATCAGGAGATTGTTTAAATGAAGTGGTTCCTCTAACAAAAGGTCCTAATCAAAATGTATTGACACAGTATTCTAAAAATTATATTGAAAGTGTTGGTTTATTAAAAATGGATTTTTTAGGATTGAAGAATTTAACTGTAATTTCTGATATTTTAAAAAATATTGAAAAGTATGAAGGTGTTCATTTAAATTTAAATACGATTCCTTTAAATGATGAAAAAACATTTAAGATGTTATCAAATGGAGATACGTTAGGTGTTTTTCAATTAGAATCACCAGGGATGAAGAATTTATTTAGAAAATTAAAGCCAAGCAGTATTGAAGATATTGGAGCTGCCAATGCTTTATATAGACCAGGACCTATGTCACAAATTCCTCATTATATTGCTCGAAAATTTCATCAAGAAAAAGTGGAATACCCACATGATGATTTAAAAGATATTTTAAAATCAACGTATGGTATTATTATTTATCAAGAACAATTAATGCAAGTAGCACAAAAAATTGCTGGTTTTTCACTTGCTAAAGCAGATATATTAAGACAAGCAACTTCTAAAAAGACACTTGGGTTAATGGAATCAATGAAAGAGGAATTTATAAGTGGTGCTTTAAAAAATGGTTATGAAAAAAATCAGGCAGAATATATCTTTGGATTAATTGAAAAGTTTGCAGATTATGGCTTTAATAAAGCTCATGCAATTGCCTATGGTTTAATTGGTTATCAACTTGCGTATTTAAAAGCTAATTATCCCTTATCTTTTTATGGAGCAATTCTTTCTAATGAACAAAATAGTGATGTTCATAAAATGGAATATATTGCAGAAGCTAAAAAATATCAAATTAGAATTTTACCGCCATCCATTAATTATTCTGAACATTATTTTAAACAAGTAGAAGGTGATTTACGTTTTTCTTTATTAGCTATTAAAAATGTAGGACAGGCAGGTTATCTAGCAATTGTTGAAGAAAGACAAAAGAATGGCTTGTTTAAAGATATTTTTGATTTTGTTTCGCGAATGGAAGGAAAGAAAATCACGAGTTTAATGTTAGAAAGTTTAATTGATGCGGGTGCTTTTGATGAATTTGGACTTAATCGTGCGACTTTAAAAGCTAATTTAGAAAAGATTACAGAGTATGCACATTTAAAAAATATGATTGGTATTGATGAACCACCTATTTTAGAAATTATTAAAGAAAATAAAATGGTGCGTTTAGAATTAGAAAAGAAAGCGATAGGTGTGTATTTAACACAACATCCTTTAGCTTATATGAAACAAAAAATCAATCAACCAATTCTTGCAGTCGCAAATTTAAATGAGTATGTCTCAAAAAATGTGAGAGTATTATTATCTTTATTAAGGGTCAAAGTGATCGTTGATAAAAAAGGAAATGAAATGTGTTTTATTGAAGGATTTGATGAAACAGGAAATGTTGAGGGAGTCGTTTTTTCTTCAACGTATCAAAGATATAAGACATTATTAGAAAAAAATAAGATTGTATGTATTGAAGGAAAGATGAATTATCGAGATAAGCTTTCTTTAGTGGTACAAAATGTTAAAGAAGTAAATGAGGTATAAAATGGAAAAATTAGTTGTAATAGATGGGAATTTTTGGTTATTTAGTTGTTATTATGCAACAGCTGCTATGGGGAATTTAATGGTCAATAAAGATGGTGTACCAACCAATGCTGTTTATGGTTTTGCTAATAGATTAGAAAGTTTATTGAAACAAAATCCTGAGTATATTGTGGTTGCTTTTGATGCAAAAGGGAAGACTTTTAGAAGTGAGCTATTGGAAGAATATAAAGGGACAAGAAAGCCAACACCGGATGAACTTGTTTGTCAGTTTTCAATGGTTAGAGAATATTTAGAAGCTCATCATATTCCTTATATTGAAAAAGAAGGCTATGAAGGTGATGATATTATTGGAACGATTTCTAAAAAAGCGTCAAGTCAAGGCATGGAAGTAGCTGTTTATACAAATGATAAAGATATGATGCAATTGATCGATTCAAATGTTAAACAATACAAAAAGCCTCAAAAGACCAATGATTATGAAGTTATTACAGTTGAAAGTTTTAAAGAAAAATATAATTTAGAACCTGATCAAATGAGAGATCTTTTAGGTCTTATGGGAGACAGTGCTGATAATATTCCAGGAATTCCAGGAATTGGTGAAAAAACGGCTTTGAAGTTATTAAATCAATATGGGACAATAGAAAATCTAAAGGAACATATGGATGAATTAAAAGGTAAAATGGGTGAGAAAGTTAGAACGAATATTGAATTGGGACTTTTATCTAAAAAGATTGCCACAATTATAACAGATGCACCTGTTGAATTAGATTTAGATGCTTGGAAATATGAAGGACAAGAATATAATGATGATCTTGCAGAGTTTTACAGACGTTATGATATGAATTCTTTACTTAAAAGAATGTCTCTTTCTACAGAAACAAAACAAAGTAAACCTTTAGAATATAAAATTGTTGAAACTTTGCCAAATATTAAAAAGAATACAGCTTTAATTGTAGGAGTCTATGATACGAATTATCATAAATCGGCTATTTTGGGATTTGGTCTTTATAATAAAGATGAAGCCTATTATATTTCTTTAGAAAATGCTATGCATGATGAAAACTTTAAGTCTTTCTTAAAAGATGAAAAGATTGAAAAATATGGTTATGATATAAAAAAATGTATCAATGCTTGTCGTTGGCATGGATTAGAAGTTAAAGGGTATACTTTTGATTTACAGCTTGCTTCTTATATTTTAAATCCTTCTTTAAAAGATGAAATTAAAATTGTTTGTGATTATTATCAATATTTTGATTTACAATTTGATGAGGAAGTTTTTGGAAAAGGTGCTAAAAAACATGTTCCTGAAGAAGATGTCTTATCGAAACATTATGTTTTACAAGCTAAAGCAATTTATGAATTAAAAAATGAAGCAGAACAAAGATTGAAAAAAGATCAACAATTTGATTTATACAAAAATGTTGAAATGCCTGTAGCGTATATTTTAGCGGATATGGAATTTCAAGGAGCTAAAATGGATAAAGATGTTTTAAAACAATTAGGAGATACTTTTAAAGGACAAATTGATCAATTAGAAAAAGAAATTTATTTATTGGCACATAAAGAATTTAATATTTCATCTCCTAAACAATTAGGAGAAGTTCTTTTTGAGGATTTAGGATTACCTAATGGTAAGAAAACAAAAACAGGTTATTCCACATCAGTAGATGTTTTAAATAAATTAAAAAATGTTCATCCAATTATTGATAAAGTTCTAAATTATCGTACATTAAGTAAACTTTATTCAACTTATATTATTGGGTTACAAGAACAAATCTTTATTGATGGAAAGACACATACTATTTATAATCAAGCTTTAACTCAAACAGGACGTTTATCATCAACAGATCCTAACTTACAAAATATACCAGTCAAAACAGAAGCAGGAAAACTTATTAGAAAAGCGTTTGTTCCTGAATATGATTATTTAATATCTTTTGATTATTCGCAAATTGAATTACGTGTACTTGCTCATCTAGCCAATGTCGCAAGTTTAATAGATGCCTTTAATCATGATAAAGATATTCATCGTCATACCGCAAGTGTTGTTTTTGGTGTAAGTGAAGAAGAGGTTACATCAACAATGAGACGAAATGCAAAAGCTGTTAACTTTGGAATTATTTATGGAATGTCTGATTATGGCTTGGCTGAACAATTAGGTGTCACTGTTAAAGAAGCTAAATCATTTATTGAAAAATATTTTGAAAAATATGCTGAGATTAAAGACTATATGAATAAAAGCATTGCTTTTGGAAAAGAAAATGGTTATGTTTCAACTGTCTTAAATAGAAAAAGATATATTCCAGAAATCAATGAAAAGAATTATATGAGACAAGAATTTGGAAAAAGATTAGCGATGAATTCTCCAATTCAAGGATCAGCCGCTGATATTATCAAGCTTGCAATGATCAAAGTGGATCAATTATTAAAAGAAAATCATATGAAATCAAAAATGATTTTACAAGTACACGATGAGTTGATTTTTGATGTTTATCAAGATGAATTGGATAAAATGATGAAACTTGTAAAAGAAGGAATGGAAAGTGCTTATCAAATGAAAGTGGAATTAAAAGCGGAAGGAACATACGCTAAAAATTGGTATGAGTTAAAGTAGGTGAAAAAATGCCAGAATTACCAGAAGTTGAAACGGTTCGACGAACATTAGAAAATTTTATTTTAAATAAAAAAATTGAAGATATAAAAATTTTATATCCTAAAATCATTGATGATGATCAAGAAGAATTTGTGCAAACTTTAAAAAATAAGACTTTTAAAGAGATTGATCGTGTAGGGAAATATTTGATTTTTAAATTGGAGGATGTTGCCTTTATTTCTCATCTTAGAATGGAAGGAAAGTATCAAATATGTAAAAAAGGGGATATACTTTCTAAACATGACCATGTTATCTTTGTATTAGATGAGGGCATGGAGTTAAGATATAATGATGTTAGAAAGTTTGGAAGAATGAAGTTGGTGGATCATGATGATTATAAAAATCAACTGCCTTTAAGTAAATTAGGTCCTGAACCTTTTGAAATAGATTACTTAGAGCTTTATCAAAAACTTAAAAAGAAAAATAAAGCGATTAAAACAGTTCTTCTAGATCAAAGTATTATGACAGGGATAGGAAATATATATGCTAATGAAATTTGTTATCAAATGCATTTAAATCCTTATACTAAAGCCAATGTTTTAAGTAAAAAGAGAGTTAAAGAATTAGTGGATGTTGCTTGTGAGATTTTAAATAAGGCTATTTTACAAGGTGGAACGACAATTCATTCTTTTAGTGCTAATGGAATTGATGGTTTGTTTCAAGTGCAATTAAAAGTGCATATGCAAAAGCATTGTCCATTAGGACATGAGATAAAAAAAGTAATGATTAATGAAAGAGGGACATATTATTGTCCAATATGTCAAAAGGCAAAAAGATGAAAGTATATGGGATAACAGGAAGTATTGCGTGTGGAAAGTCTACAGTAACACGTTATTTAGTTGAAAAAGGATATAAAGTTGTTGATGCAGATCAACTTTCTAGAGATGCTTTAACAATTGATCAAGAAAGTATTTTGAAAGTTCAAAATTTATTTGGTTGTGTAAATGAGGGTATTGTTGATCGAAAGGCATTAGGAAAGATTGTTTTTCATGATACAAAAGCTAAAAGACAATTAGAGGGGATTATACATCCTTATGTTATTTCTAAGATGAAAGAAGAAATTGAAAAAAATAAAGATAAGGATTGTATCTTCTTAGATATTCCTTTATTATATGAATCTCATTTGGAATATTTATGTGATGAAATTATTGTTGTTTATTTAAATGAAAAAAAACAAGTTCAAAGATTAATGACAAGAGATCATATTGATGAAAAATATGCTTATACGATTATGAATAATCAAATTTCTTCTTTAAAGAAAAAAGAAATGGCGGATATTGTTTTTGATAATAATCAAGAAGTAGAAGATTTATATAAACAAATCGATGAATTTATAGAAAGGATCAGTCATGAAAGAATTATTAACGAGTGATATTTATCAAGTAAGAAGTAGTTATATGTTAGATGTAATAGGGTATAAAACGTTATTACAACTTTATCAACCATTATTAGGAATGGAAGCTACTGCTCTCTATTTGACACTCAATAGTGAATTAGATCAAATGACACTGACAAAAAGTCCTGCCTTGATTTCTAGATTATGTAAGATATGTGGTTTTTCATTGAATTCTTTACAAGATGCATTTAATAAATTAGAAGCAGTAGGACTTGTTTGTTCATATGTTAAACAAAAAAATGATAATCGTTATCTCTTTGATTTGCAAATGCCTTTATCACCTCAAGAATTTATGAATCATCGTATTCTAAATAGTTTATTAAAAGAAAGATTGAAAGATGAATATGAAAAGACAGTTGCAACTTTTCAAGTGTATAATGTTAATTTAAATGATTATCAAGAGATCACATCATCGTTTACAGATGTTTTTGAAATTCATTTACATGATAAAAATGTTTTACAAAATAAAAAATATAAACAAAAGATACACCAATCTATCGAAAATAATTATGATTTAACTTTATTTTATCAAGGTTTAGAAAACTTACAGTTATCAAAGAAAATGTTTACAGCTGATGATGAAAAAGTAATTCAACAACTAGGAATTTTATATCATGTTAACGCTTTAGATATGCAAGATCTTGTTAAACAGTCAATGGTTGATCAACATTTAAATAGTCGACTTTTAGCGCAAAATTGTAGAAATTACTATGATTTGAAAACACCAGAGAAATTTACAGAGGTCTTTCATAAACAATCTCCTTTACTTCAAAGTGAAAAACAGGGAGACTCTTCTTTGCAACAACATATTTATTATTTAGAAAACATTTCACCTTATGATTTATTAAAAGATAAAATGGGTGGTAAAGAACCTCTTAAAAGAGATCTTCAGGTAATTGAATCTGCTTTATCAACATTGCAATTAGAACCTGGTGTAGTTAATGTTTTAATAGAAACAACATTACAAAAATGTGATCAGTCATTACCTAAGAATTTTATTGAAGCATTAGGTAGTCAATGGAAAAGAAAGAAAATTAAAACAGTACAAGAAGCTATTGAAGAAGGAAAAGCGTATTTGAAATATCAAAATCAAAAACATCATGATTGGGATGATTTTACAAAAAATATTCAAATTGTTTCTCAAGAAAAATCATCACAAGAAGAAGTTGATGAGGATGCTTTAGCGATGTTAGAAAAATATGACTAGGAGGAAATAAAATGCAAAATTTACAAGATTTACATCTATTTGATGATAATCAAAGCTTTCAAAAACAAAAAGAAGAAAGTATTAATGAACTCATGAATGATCCATATATTATGAAAGTTTTATCTGATGGTAAAGTTGGACGTGATTTTGTAGAAGATAATTGGGTAGAATTTTTGGATTTTCAAGAAGATATGCAAAAGTGTAAAAATTGCACTGGACTTCATCAATGTCATAAGGTTTCTAAGGGAATGAAACAAGCAGTAAATGTAGAAAATCAACATTTAAAAACAGTTCTTTTACCTTGCAAGTATGGTAAAGAAATATTAGAAAAGCAAAATATATTAAGTCATATTACTGTTTCAAATGTGAGTGATGATTTATTGTTGTCTGATTTAAAATCAATTAAGGATATTATGAATAAAGAGCTTGCAAGTACAATTGATCATTTCTTATCAAATACTTCAAAAAAAGGGTTGTTTATTTATGGACCATCAGGTTGTGGAAAATCTACATTAGCTGGTTTTTTAACGAGATCACTTGCTAAACAAGGATATCGTTTAGGATATATTCATTTTCCTACATATTTAATAGATTTGAAGAATTCTTTTAGTGAATTTGGAAATGATAATAATATAGAGGAACTTCGTAATGTAGATTATTTAGTGATTGATGATCTAGGTGGAGAAAATGTGACGAGTTGGTCAAGAGATGAGGTATTATCTGCGGTCTTGACTTATCGTAGTCAGAATAAAAAAATCACATTATTTACAAGTCAATATGGGCAAGATGATTTAATAAAAATTTATACTTTGAAAAAAGATGCACGTGAAAAAATAAAAGTAGAGCGCTTACTTAACACAATATTTACAATGAGTATGCCAATTATGATAAAACAATAAGATTTAGCATAATAAATGTGTAAAAATTCTTGTAGAAAAGTCATGATTTGTGCTAAAATCACTATGTATGAAATGTTATGAAATAGGGAGTGAACATTATGGTTAAATGTATAGGAGTTTTAACTTCTGGAGGAGATGCTCCAGGAATGAACGCTGCTGTTCGTGCAGTAGCGCGTACATGCTTAAATAAAGGAATTGAAGTTTATGGTGTAAAACTTGGTTATAAAGGTTTACATGATGGAGAATTTATTAAGTTTGATCGTCATAGTACACGTAATATCATCAATATCGGTGGTACTATGTTAAAATCAGCAAGATTTCCTGAATTCAAAGATCCTGAAGTAAGAAAAGAAGCAATTGAAAAAATGAAAGAAGTAGGAATGGAAGCTTTAGTTGTTATCGGTGGTGACGGAAGTTACAATGGTGCATTAAAGTTAACTGAAATGGGAATCAATTGTATTGGTATTCCAGGAACAATTGATAATGATATTCCTGATACTGATCATACAATTGGATTTGATACTGCATTAAATACAATTGTTGATGCATTAGATAAATTAAGAGATACATCAAGTTCTCATCAAAGATGTACAATCCTTGAAGTTATGGGACGTAGATGTGGAGATTTAGCTATCAATGCTGGTATTGCTGATGGTGCTGAAATGGTTATCACTAGTGAAATCGGTTTTGATGAAAATAAAGTAATTGAAGTATTAAAAGCTTCAAAAGCATCTGATAAAAAACATGCAATTGTTGTTATTACAGAACATATTACAGATGTACATGAATTAGCTAAAAAAGTTGAAGCTGCAACTGGTTTTGAAACTCGTGCAAACGTTTTAGGACATATGCAACGTGGTGGTAGACCATCTGCAAGAGATAGAGTTCTTGCTTCAAGAATGGGTGTTTATGCCGTTGAATTACTTGAAGCTGGAAAAGGTGGTTTATGTGTAAGTGAAGTAAATGGTCAAATCAAAGGATTACCAATTACTGAAGTATTAGGACATAAACGTGAAACTGATTTTAGTATTTACGAAGATGCTATTAAACTTCGTTAATATAAACTTAAATGAAAATATGATTGTGAGGATATTAGGATGGTATTAGAAAAAGAAAGAAAAAAGAAAACACGTATTGTGTGTACAATTGGACCAGCTTCTGAAGATAAAAAAGTCTTAACTAAATTAGTTCAAGCTGGTATGAATGTAATGAGATTAAACTTCTCTCATGGTGATTTCGAAGAACATGGGGGAAGAATTAAAACTTTAAGAGAAATCAACAAAGAATTAAACAAAAACGTAGCTATCTTATTAGATACTAAAGGACCTGAAATTAGAACTGGTGATTTCGTTGATGGAAAAACTGAATTCAAAAAAGGTCAAGTTTCTACTATCTGTGTTGAAGATATCGTAGGTACAAGTGAAAGATTCACTATCACTTATAAAGATTTATATAAAGATGTTAAACCAGGTGGTTTCATCTTAGTAAATGATGGTCA
>UQVG01000021.1 GCA_900544435.1 uncultured Erysipelotrichaceae bacterium
AGCCTATCTGCGCAAATGCCTCTTTGTTAAAACAAAGAGGCATTTGTTTTATGAAAGATAGAGGAACAAAATATTTTCTATAAACAAAAAAAGGAATTGAGGTTTGCTCAATTCCTTTTTATTGTTTATTGATTCATAATTTCATTTATTTTATCAGAAACAGTTTTTCTGCTTGTTTCATCAACTACAAGTGTGTATAGATTATGATTTGGCATTGAATATAGACCATATGTCATTTTACCTTGTCCAGTAAGATATTGTCTTTCAATAGCATAACCTTGCATACTTGACATTTGTTTTTTAATCGCTGTTAATAAGTCATCTTTTGACATATTGGTATCAAAAGTCCCTTCAACATGATCTAAGATATTTTGATAATTCATTAAAGTATCACTACTAATTAAAGCATTGATAATACCAATCATTACTTCTTGTTGGTTTTGAATACGATGTTGGTCTCCATCACTATAAGAATGTCTTTCTCTAGCAAAAGTTAAAGCCATTGCTCCATTCATATAGTTAGGACCTTGATTATAATGATATTCACCAATTGTTAGATCTTGGTCACTATTAACATAAATACCACCTAAAACATCAACAACATTCACTAAAGAAGCAAAGTTGACACGATAGTAATAGTCAATATTAATATTTAAGAAATTACCAATGGTTTGCATTGTTTCATTGATTCCATAAATACCACTGTGTGTAAGTTTATCATATTGTCCATTCATCGCAAGAGGCACATAACTATCTCTTGGGATTCCTGTTAATAAGATTCTATGTTGATTCATATTCACTGTCATCAACATATTAACATCACTACGGCTTCTTGTAGAAATATCACCATATGTATCAATTCCTGAAATTAAAACATTGAAGACACCATCATTAACAGAACCATTATGCGCCATGTTTTTATCTTTACTTTCAGTTTCTACATAATAGATAACACGTGTATTATCAGAGAATGTTTCATCGATATTTTCTAATAAAACACGGTATGATTCATTGACTAAAATAGCATCTACTTGATGATTGAAAAGACTGTCATGTAATTGATCCCAACTATCACAAGTTGTTGTATTGATATTGATTTGTCCTTGGATATCTTTTAAAGCATGGTTTGTGTTATCTTGATCTAGTGTGTTATTATAATTTAATGTTTTCCCTTTTAAATCATTTAATTCTTGATAAGAGCTATCTTTTAAAACAATAACACTCATTGTATTGACATAACGATTTGTGCCTGTAAAACCATCCATAAATGAGCTTCCTACATGGATAAAGAAGCATCCTAAAGCAAGAGCTAAAGAAACGATTAAAGAAATGATTTTAGAAATCATCCCTCTAATTGAAAAGGCATCTTTATTGTATTGTAGAAAGTATACAAGTAATAATAGTAAAACTAAAATAACAATGGCTCCGCCTAAAAATAAAGCAGGTAGAATAGGCATTTCAATTAATAAAACACCTAAAAAGACAATTGTTATAATGAATTGAATAATTGTTAGATATTGGTTTTTCAACCATTTTTTTTGAAATATTTCCTTTATTTTATTCATGAATTTCCCCTCTTTTTCTATTTATAACCATATCCATAATGGCGTTCTTCCTCTTTAAAGATAGATTTCTGTGCTTGACTAATAATAGTACCACTAATTTGAGGTAAATGACTATTTAACTCTTCTAAAGCATCTAAAATATTATAAACACTTGCAAAATCTTGTTTAATAACAATGAAAGAACTATCACAATAACGACTAATAATCATTGCATCTTCTAATAAATATAAAGGTGGAACATCTAAAATAACAAATTCATAATCTTTTTTAAGTTGTTCAATCAATTCCCCTAATCTTTCTTTTGATAACATTTCTGTTGATTCATCAAAAGCTTTTACACCATAAATAATATCTAAAGGATAATCTTGATAACTATTCAAGATTTCTTCATAACAATAATCACCCTTTAAATATTCTCCAATATCACCACAAATTTGATCCTCTTTTAAAATATGATAAACACTTGGATTTCTTAAATCCAAATCAACTAAAGCAGTTTTATAACCCTTTTGTGCTAAACTAATAGCACTATTAACAGCTACTGTTGATTTACCTTCATTAGGTAAAGTACTTGTAAACATAAAGACTTGTCGATCATGGTTATTCTTTTCTTGTTCTAATTTTAAACGAATATTAGAAAAAGCATGTTGAAAAGAATATTGGATACGTGGGTTTGATAATAATAAATATTGATTTTTTCTTTTTTTATTTGTTTTAATATAAGGTATTTTAGTGATGTTATGAAGATGTAATTCTTTTTTAACATCTTCACTTTCTAAAATTGTTTTACGCGCTGTCATTAAAATAAAGACAATTCCTAAATCAATAATTATTCCAATAGCAAATCCTATCACTCCATCTTTTAAATAATCAGGATAAGCATCTGGCTTACTTGCTTGTTCTGGAGTATCAATAATGGCGATATTAATATCACTCATTGAATAATCTGTAACTTGTTTATAGTTATTTAAAATACAGTTAATAATATCATATGATAGTTTAGGATCTTGGCTAACAACCTTTAAAACAGCTAAATTCGTATCATTAAAACGATTTAAACTGATACTTACAGGAAAGTCTGTTAAACCTAAGTTTGTCTTCACGACATCTTGCATCATGCTACCACAAAGTAAACCACTAAATGAAGAAAATAAACTATCTCCATCATCACTGACTTCAAAGATATTATCTTGATCTTGTTCATAAACGACAAAGACTGATTGAGAGGTATAAGTTGTTTTAAAGAACAAGAATGTTTTAGCAAGATTTAAAACAGTTGTACAAACAACAATAATAATCAACCATTTTTTAACTCTTGAAACTGTACGATAAAAACGATTGAAATATTGTGTTAAATCAATTTTATTATCTTCCATTATCTTACCTCCCTTTTACGATTATAGTGGTTATAACCATAACGATAACCATAAACCATACTTCCTTGGTTCATTTCATAAATACTTGCATTATAAATACATCCAATTAAATTATTCTTAGCTTGAACAAGACGACTAATAACTTCATTAATATGAGAAATCGTTGCTTCATTTTGTTTAACTACTAAAAATGAAGCATCTACTAAACGATTGATCACTAATGGTTCATCAAGTCCTAAAGTTGGAGCAACATCTATAATAATATAATCAAACTGACTTTTAGCTTCTTTAATTAATTGTGCTAATTGTGTTTCTAAGACTTTTTCATCTAAATTTAAATCTTGATCTGCACATAATACAGATAATTGATAATTTTCTAAGAAGTTTACTTGGCTTTGCCAAGTAGCTTCTTTACTAAAGTAACGATTGATCGTTGTATCTTTAGTTATTGAAAAAATCTTATGCACCGCTGGTTTCTTTAAGTCACCATCAATTAATAATACTTTATAATGACTTCTAGCAAGTGATAACGCTAAGTTAGCAGCTACTGTTGATTTCCCTTCGTTTTCAACAGTACTTGTAATCATAATGGTTTGATAACCATGTTTTTTAGCTGATAATTCAAATCTGTTTCTTAATTTTTTAATGGCTTCTTTATAATAGAAACTTGTTGTAAGTGATGTCATTAAGACAGCAGTTTTACGACGACGCATTTTCTTTCTTTCTCTTGGAATTTTCGCAAATAAACGACAATCCAACATTTTTTCAATATTACTGGCTTTTTTGATGTCTTGTCTAAAATAGACAATGAATCCAATTAAGACGAGTAATAGAATACCACAATATAGAACACCTGATCTAAAGTTTCTTACGTGGCTATTTAAAGCGATTGGTGATTCATTTAAGCTAATATCTTGTAAAATATTTAATTCATATGTCAAATGATATTTTTCACCATTGTTTTGATACCAGTCTTTAATACATTTTAAAGAATAGTAAGCTTCTTTTTTAGTAGGAGCAATGACTTGAATTGTGACAATGTTTTGTCCACTTTGACTTACAATTTGACAATTCATGTTAACTGTTTCTAGATTTAATTTACTTTTAATTTCATTTTTAACGACTTGTCCGTTAAAAATGTATTGTAATGTTTTTGTATAGGTTTCTGCTTGTTCTAATTGACTATACGTATTTTGACTTGATTTTAAGGCTGCTTGCATAGAAGCCATGTATTGAGGTTGATAGGTTAGCGTTTTAAAAATATCAAAACCAATCCCACTGATGACTAAACATAAAGCAAGCAAACCGATTTTTTTGATGATATAAGAAATCATCAAAGAAATCTGTAAAACAAGAGCATTATTTTTACTATTCATGGCTACCCTCCTCAACAACGACAACTAATTTTGTAACACCAATTTCACCATTTTCTTCAAGACGATAAATAAATTCATAAACACCTGGTTTTGTTGGATCATAGTTATTACTTACTTTAACATTTTTAATTAAGCTTGTTTCTGACATACCCATTAATTCAATATTTTCAATATAATCTAATGGTCTAATTTTTTGTCCTACTTGAGCTTTGATCATATAATCAGATAAAGTAATTTGAATATTGTTCATCGCTGGTAAAATAGTCACATTTGTTGTTAAAGTAGATTTAGTTCCACAGCTATCAACAACTGAATAAGTAACAGCAAAATCTTCACCTTTATAATCTGCTTTATCAATTGAAATCTTTGAACTGATATCTCCATCAACACCACTTGTTGCTTGAACATAGTCTTTTAATGAATCAGTTGATTCTAGATAATAAATACATAATGGTTTAGTAATCTTTATTTCTGGAGCTGTATAATCTGTATATTTTAACTGACGTGTTGCTCTAGCAATATGGTCATCACTATCTAATACTGCATACGTAATGGTACGCATTTTTTGATCATCGAAAGGTGAAATACTTTCGATATAGACGTTACTTGTGATGTTACCATCTTCGATATCAATTGCACTGACACCGTTTAATAGACTGTCTTCTTTATCGTTGACACTTACTTGTAAAGGAGCTTGACTTACGGTAATGACAGGATCATGACCATCATCTTTTATTCTACTTTCTAGAAATAGAAACCCTCCATAGAACATCAATAAAAGAATGATGAAAAAGATATATTTTCCATGTTTTTTCACTTTGTTAACCCCCTAATATCTTTATTTTCTAACATCTTTGCTGGATTATTTTTAAAAATATCCCTGACATATTCATGACCATAATGGTCTTCAATATAACAATAATCCTCATACATTAAAGCGTGACGACGATTTAATGTATGAGCATCACTGCCTATAAAGCTAATGTAATGATTTTCTAATAAATAGTGGATACATTCCTTCGCAAATGTACCATATTGTCCAAATAAACTTCCTCTATTCATTTGAAGCAAGGCTCCTTTTTCAATACATTGAAGAGGAAGTTTTCTAGAAGCTTGCATACATTCATATCTTTCAGGATGAGCAATAATTGGAATATAATTATTTTCAATCACTGTATCGATAGCTTCTAAAACTAAATCTTCTTGTACATCAAAGAAGAATTCCATTAAAAGATATTGCGTTTGATTGATTCTTGTAATATCTTCTAAATGTTTATAAAAAGAAGCCGTTGATGTGAATAAAAATTCACATCCTAAATAAAGTTTAATAGGAATTCCTTCATCTTGAACAATTTCTTGGAATTCATTAAATAATTCTTTGATTTTTTTATAAGGATTAATAAAATCATAAGGATAAGCCAGATGAGGTGTTAACACCATTTCATCTGTACCATCTTGATATGCTTTTTCTAACATCAATAATGATTCATTGACAGATTGAAAGCCATCATCTACCATTGGTAAAATATGTGTATGTATATCAATCATCTTTTTCCTCCTAAAAATCCATTGCCATTTGAGCAGACTCTTCTTCATCTAATAATGTTAAATGTGTATCCATGACACGATAAACTCTTTGACACATATTTAACACACTTGGACGATGGGTTGTGACAATACATGTTTTATGAGGATGATTCTTCACGATATTATTTAAAACCCTACGTTCTGTTCTTACATCTAAAGCACTTGTTGCTTCATCTAATAATAATATTGGTGCATCTCTTAATATAGCTCTTGCAATCGCTATTCTTTGAGATTGACCTTCAGATAAGCCTTTCCCTCTTGTGCCTATTTCAGTATATATGCCTTTATCTAATCTTTCAACAAATTCATAAGCACAGGCTGATTTTAAAGCTTGAATAATTTCTTCATCGGTTGCATCTTCTTTAACCATTCTTAAATTATCAGCAATAGTTCCTGAAAAGATCGTATTTCCTTGAGGCACATAAGCAAATAAATGACGTGTAGAAGCATCTAACGTATACTTTTTATTTTGATAATCCACTAAACAAGCATGTCCCATGCTTGGTGTAATTAATCCTAAAAATAAACGAATCATGGTTGTCTTTCCTTCACCACTAGGACCTACTAAAGCTACAATTTCACCATGTTTTGCTTCCATTGAAGAAGAAACTAATACTTGTTTATTTTCTACATAAGAGAAATAAACATTTTCTAATTCAATTGAAAAACCATGATCTTTGATTTGATTTAAATAATCACTTCTTTGAATATTTGTTTCTTCTTTAGGTAAAGAAATGATTTCAATCAATCTTTTAGCTGAAATCGTTGAAGAAATCGTTGAAGGAATAATGCCTACTAAAGAACTAAAAGCACTCGACATACGTGTAGACTGTTGTAAAAACAACGTCATTTCTCCATAATTAATAACACCACTCCATAAACGATAAACAGCCCATCCAAAGAAACTAAATTGAATAACCATTCCTACTAAAGACAAAATCGTGTTTGTTTTGATACTAAACATATTATAATCAAGGTTAACAACTTTATATTTTTCTTGAAAACCTTTAAGTTTTCTAGAAAACAAATCAACTAAACCAAAAGATTTAATCGAATCAATATTACTAAAAGTTTCCGTTTGAAATGACATCATTTCACTATTCATTTCTTTAACCTTTAAATTATATTCTCTCATTCTAGACATCAATACCTTAGAAGAAACTAACATAATAGGCGCATTAATTAACGTTAAAACCATCATTGTTGGATCATAATAAAGAATCAAACACAATGTAGCAACAAAATTAAACGTATTAATAATTAAATTAGGAACCCAACCAATAGCTGAAGAAGCAACAGTTCCAACATCTCCTCCAAAACGATTCAATAAATCACCACTATGAAAAGAAGACAAATCTAACCAATTCACTTGAATAATCTTATCAAAAATATCTGCTTGAATCTCATTTTGAATCCTAATATTGATCTTCAAAGTAATTCTAGACATTACCTGATTAAACAACAAACTAAACAATGACATTGAAACCATTAAAACAGCCATTCCTAATGCTCTGCTTTCTTGTTTCCCTGTAACAATATTAATTAATTCTTTACTTGCTACTGAACTAACTAAAGTCATGATTGTTGAAAAAACACCAAGGAATGTATAAAAGACAATCTCTTTTTTATATTTCTTTCCATAGGAAAACATCCATTTAAACTCTTCCCACATTTCCTTGATACTACCATCTTTGATCTTTTCAATAATCATCTTCAATGATTCCACTTACATCACCTCAATCCATATAACTTAATAATCATATAACGACAAGGAATAATCCTAATCCACACATAATAAAAGAAATTCCACCAAAAATCACCAGGTTTAATCTCTTTCCCTTTTCTTTTAACCTTATAAACAATCGCAAAGATTTGTTCTCTTTTAATAGGACCTTCAATATCTACTTGATTATCACCTACAAAATAATAATCATCACCATCTACCTTATAAATACGATGCAACACATAAGCCCCATTACTCCTTTGAAAAAAACAAATATCTCCTTTTTTCAATTCCTTATCAATCTTTCTAAAATAAACAATATCTCTTTGATGAATCAAAAACGGAGCCATCGAACTACCAACAACTACCATACTAGCCTCATCACCATTTAAAACAACCTCTTTTAAAATAGAAACATATTCTCTAGTATTCATCATCATTCTCCATCTTTTTCAATTCTTCCTTAAAATACTCAATTGTCCATTTCGTATACTCACATAAATATTCAGGTACACCTGAATATTTACCAGTTTCTAATAAAGAATAAGTAGGACATACATTACATACTTTCCTTAAAGTACATTGTTGACACTTTTCACTTGTATAAATTTCTTCTGTCTTACAAACAATTTCTTTCCAACAATCCTTAAAATCTTTTCCTGTTGTATCAACACTAGGAGCACTCATAATCACACAAGGAATCATTTCTCCTCGCCAATTAATCGTATAAGAACATTTACCAGCCTTACACTTCATACCACCCTTTTTACTTTCTCCAACAGGTGTATTTTCAGCTAAATCAATATGTAACCTTGCACTTTCTTTAAAGACTTCATCGCCCATTTCCTTACGTAAAACTTGAATACGTACACGTGCAGCCTCTCTAGCATCTAAACGTCCTTTAAAATCAAAAGGACGACATCTTTCTCTTGTAGCAGGAGCCATATACGTATCCGCAAAAACAGGAATATCAAGCTCTTTTCCTAAATCAATCACTTGTTCATAACTTTCTACATTGTGTTTAGTAAGCGAACAATTGATCTTAACAGCTACATTTCTTTCCTTTAACTTCTTTAAAGCATTCCCTGCTTTTTCATAACCTTTATAATGACATAACTTTATATAGCCTTCTTCATGATGGCTATATAAAGTTATATTAATTCTTCGTGGTTTATGTTGACTAAAGAACTCTATCCACTCATCATTCATCAAAGTTCCATTACTATTAACAGTAACAACCATCCCCATATTTAATAACTCTAAATACAGTTCTTTAAACCAAGGATACAACAAAGGTTCTCCACCCGTTAATAAAACAAACAAAACACCGGCATCCTTCATCTCCCTAGCTAACTCTAACCATCTCTCTAAACTTAACATCTTTCCTTGATTATCCATCTCTTCTCTAGATAATCTTACATAACACATATCACAATTCATATTGCACATCGGTGTAAGCTCTAATACACCATAAATCGGTTCTTTACGTGATTCAGCCCACATAAACAACTTCTGTTCAATACTACTTCCAAATTCAATATCATTTTCCATATTTTCACCTCTATCTATCTATTAAAAAGGCTTGGAGGAAACACCGACCCCCATTAAAATTGAATGAATTTTTAATAACTTAACTTAAAACTAAAACTATGAACGGTTTGGATGATTTGGTACATTTGCAGTAACAAGTCCTTGATGGTGCCAAACTCTGCCACCACTAGCACTTGTTGTCCAATAGATGTAGTCACCAACTTTTACACTACTAACAGATTTTGTAGTACGATAACTACTATCTGTATAGATTGTACAATTTAATCGACCTAACCCATCTGTAGCTACTTCTACCATACGATCAGCTGTTCCATTATTATCATCGTCATAAATGACTTGATTTCCAGCTAATCCACAGTGAGCACTCGCATGAGATTCATCTTTATGTCCAGGCCAAGTTGATTCAACTTTATTAGCATCAGTGACATTACAACCTACACCCCAGCAAGATGATACATATTCATTAGGAGTAAATTCTTCTAATGTACTTTTGGTGATACCCATGTCTTCTTTGCAGTATTCATATTTACTCTCTCCCCTATTTTTCTATAAACCTAACTTCAAACTTTCTAAAACAAAGTGATAAATATCTTTTACAATACAATCATCTACATCATCGTATTGTTCTTTTGCAGACAATACAACTTCATAGATGGTATGTGGTTGTTGAAACTGTTGCCAGATAAAATAAAACGTTTCATTCAAAGATATCATCCCATTGATGGAAGATACACTATCCCCTGTGGGGATAAGTAAATATTCTCCTGCTACTTCACGTAGCAGAAAGTTTTCATTAACTTTATATTTTTGTTTTTCTTTCGAAAGTTCATTTGTTAATTCGGTTGTAGAAATATCTTCTATAGCCAAATCATTAATCATTGGACTATGATTATCCATATAAACCTCTTTTCACAAACATCTATTCATTAAAAAAACTACATAATAGGAGTTAGTATTTCCTCCAAACCTTTTTAAAACAATAACTAAGATTTATTCCCTTGAGTTATTTTTATATTTTCTTTAAGAGCAGTTGTACAATGATATCCTGTAGAGTTTGAATACCACGTAAGAACATTTGTAACTTTATTATTACTTGGATTAACATAGTAGCCTTGTGCGAATGTTTCACCCACTTTAACAAAATGCTCTTCACCACATGGATGATAACTTCCAGTAGCGTATTTATCTGCAGAAACCCAATCCCATCCATCCAATGAAGGGCTTCGTTGCAATCCATCTTTTCCATTAGTTTCTAAATATACATTTCCATATCTACCCGAAACACCTGCATCACATTTAAATACATAATATTTTTCCTCAGTATCACTACATGTTGAAATAAATTCATTTGCAGTAAATTGTTCTACATTAAGAACTGGTTTTTTATATTTTCTCATCTCTTTCCCTCCTTAAAATCCTTATAAATAATAATTCTTTCAATAATAACTACTTTGTCAGTGTTTCCTCCAAACCTTCTTATGTTTGGAGAATTTGTTATGTGTTTGTTTGTTCGTTAAGTATAAATATAATTTGGTTTTTAAAACCTGTCTCTAAGAATTCTTCGATATCTTCTGTGATATCTTGTCCTTCTGTATCAAATTCTTTATTTACTTCTTCTATAAGCTGTTTGATTGTTTTTGGTTCTTTTAATAATTCAAATAGAAAAAGTGATAATTCATTAAGTTCAATAATACCATTAAATTCTGGTAAATCTGTTCCATCATTTAAATGAACAGTTTCTAAATTACCAGGAACTAACATATATTCTCCTGCTATTTCTCTTGTAATAAATCCTTGTCTAGCTACAAATCTCATATTCTCATCCACTTACTTCACCTCCCTTAAATAATCATCTAAGCAGTTAACTGCTTCTTCACTAATCGTACAACTTAAGTGTACTATTGGTACTTCACTTATTAATTGATCTATAAACTCAAAACTTTGATTAACATAATCTTGATTATGGAAATTAACTGTAATTTCTTTAAGCAATCTTTTAGTTTTTACGATATATGTTGGATTAGTTGCAACATTTGTTGGTCCTTGATCCAACATTACTATCGCTTTTATTGGATAAGCCTTATTGTGGCATATCTTCGATGAGCCACATACTGGCCATCCTTTAGCGTAGAATCCATCATCTTCTTTAACAAGCAACGATCTATCACCATTAATAATTTCTACATTTCTATATTTTTTCCAAAGATCAGCTTGCGTACTTTTTCCTACACCACTCGGTGCAGTAAAAAGTATTGCTTCTCCTTTATCTACAATATAAGCACTATGTAAAATATAGTGATGATGTTGATACATTCTTCTTTCTAATAGAAATAATGAAGTAAAACAAGTGTCAACTTGTAAGTAATCAATATAATCTTTATTAAAGTAGATGTTTGTTTGGTGATCATCTATTTCTTTGCATAAAGCATAGATATTTGTATCACCTGGTAAAATTAAATATCTTGTTTCTAAGTGATTATCGCTAACTATCTTAATCGTTGGTTTATTAACGAGTAATTGCTGATTTGGCATATCAATACGATCTACAAATTGAAATGTATAGCGATAATCACCTTGTTTGTCTGTTTTAAATTTTTGAAAGTTTATAGGAATATGTTTAGAATCTATTCCTATAATATCAAAGATAAAATGTCCTATTTTGTACATATTTGTCACCTACTTCATTACTTTATATTTCTTTAAGAGATTGACTCTTTGTTGTCCTATTTCTATTGTTTGTTTACCATCGTTTAGTTTATTTGTTTTTTGATATTGAATGATTCTAGAAATGTAGGCAAAAGGTAATAAATAGGGATATTTATTTAAATATTCATATTTTGCCTGCATTTCTTTAAGTGTTGGAAATAAGCTTTTAAATACATTTGTTTTGCCTTTATCAAAAGCATTTAATGTGATCGTTGATGAATGTATTCTTTCTTTACTTGTTTGTCCAAAGATACCAGCATTCACAATATCATCTAGTAAATCTTGATAATCAAGATGATCTATTTTTAATTGATTGATATTAAAATCAAAATAATCATGAGCCATTGAAAATAGATTTAAAATAAGTTCATCTACTTGAAAATATTTGAGAATCTCAAATATTTTCTTCCAATCAATATCATCTTGATATGTTTCACTATAAACAACAATATCTAATACTTGTCTAATTCCTGCACCTGAATGTAAGAAATGTTTAACAAAGTGAAGAATTAAAAATAATAAATGATAATCATGATCTAAAGAAATAAAATCTACACCTTGTATAGAATGTATTGTTGTATGTTCAAAAGCATTATCAAATAAAGATTGATATTTACCATAAGCTTTTGAATCTTTAGAGAATAATTGTGTATGCATTTCTATTGATAAACCTGATGAAAAATCTATAAATGTTGTTACATCTTCACTTTCATGAGCTATTTGGAAATGATCTTCTAAGAGTATATCTTTTACTGTTTGAAGATCTTTTTGTTTAATATAGAGATCTTCATCATTAGATTGTCTATTTTCACCTTGTGGATATAATGATCGACAAATAATGCCTTTGACTACTATGACATCTATTCCTTTATTTCTTAACTTTTGATAGATGTCTAGTAGTCTAAATGTTTTTCTTGTTTGAAAAGCATTTATTTTAATAGCTTCTGATCTCCATTGTTGTTTTAAATCATTTGGAAAATCAGGAAAATCATAAATTTGATTATAAATCAAAGCTGAAACTTGATGTTGATTGGCAAGTTGATACAGCTTTTGATAATCAAGTTGACGATATGTTGACTTTTGATTTAATCTTGCATCTTTTAATAAAGTTAACAGTTCTTTATCCATCATCATTTCCCCCTCAATGTAATCGATACGATCTCACTAGGATTATTCCACCTAGGTAATAATTCTCCACTACTACTTATCCCTCTTGTAATAATAAGATTTGTATCCTTTATATGATATTTTCCATAATCATATTTAGGAAACCATCCCTGTTCAGGAGCATACAAACCACCAAAATAAGGCAAGATGACTTGTCCTCCATGAACATGACCACTTAATATCATATCAATGTCCCAGTCAATAGCGTTACCATAGATAAAACTATCTGGTCTATGGGACATCATAATTTGATAGTTATCTGTTTGTTTAAATTCATTTAAGAATTGATAAGTTGAACTATCATGCATAGATTCTTTAGAGATGTTTCCATCTCCTGTACTAAATGCATAATCATATAATCCTCCAATTCTTATCTTATTTTTATGAACAGTTATATCTACATAATCTTTATCCAAAACATTAATCTTTAAAGCTTTCACTTGTTTTATAAATTCATCACCATGATCATTTTCTATTTCATGATTACCGATACTCATATATGTATCGGTAATCTTAGAAAGTGATTTTAAGAAGTTTAGAATTGATGTATCATCTGTTGTTTGATTATCAATAATATCACCAACACAAAGAATTACATCAGGATGTAATTCTTTGATTTGTTTGATGATTTTATCTTTAATACGACAATGATAATCATGAACATCTGCAATCATGGCTATTTTAACTTCTTGATCTATTTTCGTATTTATTATCTCATAGTTTTTAACATCTATCGAATAATAAGATATATAAGTAAAATAGAAGATAATAAGGCATAAACTTAAAACTGTCATGATTACTTTTTTCATATAAACTCCTTTCTTTTTTGTAGGTAGTGTCAAAAATCTATATTAAATAGCGTAAATACACTACCCTCAATTTATCTATATAAACAGTAAAATGATTACTGAGTATATCTTAGTAATCATCT
>UQVG01000022.1 GCA_900544435.1 uncultured Erysipelotrichaceae bacterium
CTTAAACAAGATTAATTAAAAAATAATAAAAAGATATAGAAAAGTATAGGCGATATGAAATTCATACCGCCTATTTTCTTTTAATGATGGTTACATTTCTTTGGCCATCGTGATTAACACGATGTGAAAAGAATAAATCATTATTTTCATTTGTACAATAAGAAGAAACTTGAATATTTTCTTCTAAAACTCCTAAATTTAATAATTGTTGCTTATTTAATCCTTTATTATCTAATAAATAATGAGTTTCATCTGTTTTTTGATAAAAAGGTGAAGTATCAAAGTTCATTTTCTTAACTTGATTAATGACATCATCTTGTACTTCTAAGTGTTTTTTAGAAAGACAAGGACCAATTAAGCAATACATTTCTTGTGGGTTACAATTTTCTTTTTCAATAAGATAACGAATTGTGTGATCAACAATTTGTCTGACTGTACCAAGCCATCCAGAATGGATAGCGCAAACGATTTTTTGATCTTTGCAATAGACTAAAATTGGTGTGCAATCAGCGTGAAATGAAAGTAAGAATAAATCTTTATCTTTCGTATAAGTTGCATCTACCTCATAGAGATCATTTGTTTGTTTTAACATATTGGTACCACCATCTTTCATTAAAAAGACTTGTTTTAAATTAGTAGAATGTGTTTGTCTAGGGGCTACCATATGTTCTAAATCTGTGTTTAGTAATGAAGCAAGTTCTTGTCTATTTTCTAATACCTTTAAATAATGAGGATTATTTAAAGAAATATCACCTAATTCTCTAGTTGTTGTATATGCTTCTACATCTTCATGTAAATTCCATTTTATTAATTTCATTTGTTTCTCCTTTACAAAAGTCCAATTCTTTTTAATATATAACCATACCTTATATTAGGAGGTGTTATTATGAGTTGTAATTGTCAACAAAATACATGTTGTAATGGACAATATGGAAACTTTGATAATAACGGTTATGCAAATTATTTTAATTCAAATATAGGAAATGGTTTTACTCCACAACCAATTGTCGCTCCTAAAAAAGTATGTACAACATTTCAAAATCAATATGTAGAACAACCTATTATTTGTCCAATTGAATGTCGTCGCGTTAATAACATTGTTTATGTTCCACGTTATTACCCTCGATATGAACAAACATGTTATACACAAACAAATCGTTATTAAAAATAGATGCTTAGCATCTATTTTTTTGTAAGTTCTTGTAAAAACTCATCATCTGGATCAATATAGATTGTTTTATAATTATCCAAAATTACTTTTCCTGGTTTACTACCTGCAGGTTTTTTGAGTGTTTTGACGAGTGTATAGTTTACAGGAACACTACTTGAATTTTTTCCTTTTGAATAGTATGCAGCAATTTTAGCAGCTAAACGAATCGTATATTCATCTAAATCTTGTGCTTTAACAATGACATGGCTTCCTGGCATATCTTTTGCATGGAACCACATATCATAGCGATGAGCATATTTAAATGTTAAATAATCGTTTTGTAAGTTGTTCTTTCCAATATCAATTTCAATCCCATCTTTTGTAAGATATTTTTGAAATTGCGGAAGTTTTTTCTTACGAATAGTATTTTTTTGTTTTTTCTTTTTTAAATACCCTTCGTTTTCTAATTCTTCTTTGATTTCTAAAGCATCATAATATGTTGCTTGTGACATAGCGGTTATTAAAGAATCGAAATATTCAATTTCTTTTTCAGTTAAATCAATTTGTTCTAAAAGAACATTAATTGAATTTTTAGCTTTTTGATATTTTTGATAATATTTTTGAGCATTAGCTTTTGGATCTAATTTAGGATCTAAAGTAATATCTAATTTTGTATTATCATAATAATTATCAACAACAACATGAGTCATTCCTTTTTGTATTAAATGTAAAGAAGCATATAATAAATCTCCTTTAATACGATAATCATCACTATTATGTGAATCTTCTAAAGTTGCTTTTAATTTTTTTAATTTAGAAGTGTTTTTTTGATATTCATTTTGAATAAATTTTAAAAGATTACTTGTTTGTTGTTTAATTCTTTCTTTTTGATCTATTTCATTAAAGTGAGTATCTAAACCATCAAATAAAGAATATTTTGAAGTTTCTCCTTGTACATGTGTGAGTTTAATAACATGAAAATATTCTTTATCATTCACTTTAGTAATATAGAGATTTTGAGAATTTTCTATTTTTTTCATAATCGTTTTAAACGATTCACCTTGATCAATACGATATAAGATTTCTTTAGATAAAATAGGAGACATTCCTTGATAGATTTTAGTAAGTTGGTTATCTTCTACAAATTCACTTGTAAAAGGATCAAGTTTTTCCATCATTGGTGGTAATTGATAAAGTGCTCCTGGTTGTAAAAATCTTTCACTGTTCATACTTGGTGAAATATGTTTAATGCAATCAATGATTTTATCATTTTGACCTACTAAAATAATATTTGAATGTTTTCCCATAACCTCTACATAGAGAATATATTCAATATAATCACCCAATTCATTGTGACAAGCAAAAGTTATTTTAAAAATACGATCCAAATCGATTTGTTCAATATCTTTAATATATCCACCTTCTAAAAGCTTACGATAAAGCATAGTAAGCGGATTAGGAGATTCTGGTGTTGGATAAGATAAAGCTGTTAATTGAACACGTGCATACATTGGATGACTTGAAATCAATAATTGATAATTCTTTTTATTTGCACGAACTTGAAATAAAAGTTCATATTTTGATATTTGATAAATTTTATTGATACGACCACCTTTTATTGTTTCTATCAATAAATTTTTTACTTGATGCATCATAATGCCATCATATGCCATAGTTATCACCCCAAAATACTATAACATATTTGAAATTTAATTGACATTATCTCTTTGTTATTGTAGAGTTATTTTTATAAAAAAAGGGGTGTGGAAAAATTGAAAAGAGGAATGTTAATCATTCTTAGTGGGCCTAGTGGTGTTGGAAAAGGAACAGTAAGAGAAGAATTGTTCAAAGATGATAGTTTAAATTTAAGTTATTCTATTTCAATGACAACAAGAAAACCTAGACCTACAGAAACAGATGGTGTGGATTATTTTTTTGTTGATGAAAAAAGCTTTGTTGATAAGATTGCTCAAGGTGGATTGTTAGAATGGGCAAGATTTGTAGGTAATTATTATGGTACCCCTAAGGATAATGTAGATCGATTACTAGATGAGGGTAAAAATGTCGTTTTAGAAATCGAAGTTCAAGGAGCATTGCAAGTCATGAAAAAATGTCCTGATGCATTGACTATTTTCTTGGTACCACCTTCATTAGAAGAATTAGAAAGACGCATTCGTGGTAGACGTACTGAAAGTGAAGATATCGTAAAAGAACGTTTGGATAAAGCACGTAAAGAAATTCAAACAAAAGATGAATATAAATATGTTGTAGAAAATGACGATGTTCATCTAGCAAAAGATAAAATAGCAAAAATTATTAAAGAACATCAAAAGTAACTGTTGGTTTTTATAACTGACAGTTTTTTTGATAAAGCTACAATAGATGTGGTAAAATACAAACAAAAGAGAGGTGGAAATATGTATATTGTTAAAGTTCTTGTGGAACATGCAATCTATAAATTAGATACGACCTATGATTATTTATCTAAATATCAAGTTTTAGCAGGTTGTCGAGTCCATATCCGTTTTGGTTATCAACAACTTATAGGTTATGTCGTTGAGTGTCAAGAAACACTTTTTACTCAAAAACAATTAGAAGAAAAAAATGGTTTTAAATATTCTTTTATTCAAGATGTTATTGATCAAAAACCATTACTTAATCAAGAATTACAAGAACTTGCAAACTATCTTTCAAAACAAACGCTTTCTACAAGAATCAGTTGTTTACAATGTATGTTACCACCTCAATTAAAACCAAGTACCAATCATAGTGTTGGCATTAAATATCAAAAAGTTGTTTCCTTTGTAAAAGATATTCCCCTTAAAACAACAAAACAACAAGAAGCTTTAAATTATATAAAAGAACATGATTTATTACCCATAAAGGATTATCCTTTTTCAACAGTTCTTTTAAATAATATAGAAAAACAAGGAGCAATTATTTATAAACAAGTAGAAGTTTATCGAAATCCTTACAATGAACACGTACAACAAGAGGATTATCCCTTGACTGCTAGTCAACAAAAAGTTGTCAATCAAGTACTAGCGTCTTTTCATCAATTTAAAACCTTTTTACTTTATGGAGTCACAGGCTCAGGAAAAACAGAAGTTTATTTACATCTTTCTAGATTTGTGATTGAACAAGGAAAAACCGTCTTGATGCTTGTCCCTGAAATTGCTTTGACTCCAATGATGGTCTCTGCTTTTAAAAGTCGTTTTGGAAAAAGCGTTGCTATCTTACATTCAAAATTATCAGCAGGGGAAAGATATGATGAATATCGTCGAATCATTGATGATGAAGTAAAAATTGTTGTTGGAGCAAGAAGTGCTGTTTTTGCACCACTTGAAAATATAGGTTTGATTATTATGGATGAAGAACATGATGCTAGTTACAAACAAGAAAGTCCACCACGTTATTTAACATCTCAAGTAGCGAGAAAAAGGGGTGCTTATCATCAATGTCCAGTTGTTTTAGGTAGTGCAACACCTTCTCTTGAAAGCTATAGTCGTGCTTTAAAGGGTGTGTATGAATTGTGTATACTTTCTCAAAGGGTCAATCAAAAACCTTTACCACAAATTGAATTGATTGATATGGTAGAAGAAATGAAAGCACATCATTATGAAGTATTATCAAGGAAAATGAAAGCTAAAATACAAGAGACAATTGATAAAAATGAACAAGTGATTTTATTACTTAATAAAAGAGGTTATTCAAGTTATGTTCGCTGTTTAGATTGTGATGAGGTATTAAAATGTCCACATTGTGATGTTTCTTTAACTTATCATAAAGATACGCATACAATGCGTTGTCATTATTGTGATTATCAAGTTCCTTATCAACAAAAATGTAGTTATTGTGGAAGTACCAATATTAAACTTATTGGTAGTGGAACACAAAAAATTGAAGAATATTTACAAAATAATTTTATAAATTCAAGAGTGATTCGCTATGATGTAGATTCTACAAGGAAGAAACAAGGACATCATCAATTATTAAAACAATTTGAAAATCAAGAAGCGAATATTTTAATTGGGACACAAATGATTGCGAAAGGATTAGATTTTGAAAATGTGACTTTTGTAGGAGTTATCAATGCTGATCTTTCTTTAAATATTCCTGATTTTAGAGCGAATGAAAGAACATTTCAATTATTAGAACAAGTTTCTGGTAGAAGTGGTCGAGGAAAGAAACAAGGAACAGTCATGATACAAACTTATAATCCTGATCATTTTGTTTTACAGTGTGTTAAAAATCATGATTATCAAAGTTTTTATCAAAAAGAAATGGAAATGAGAAAACTTGCGAAGTATCCTCCTTATTGTTATTTGATAAGTATTCTAGTACAAGGTAAAAAAGAGGATGATGTGACTTTTTGTAGTCAACAAATAAAGGAATACTTAGTAAAACAACTTCCTAAAGCAATTGTTTTAGGACCTGCAAATTGTACGATTTATAAGATGAATGATATTTATAGAAAGAGAATGACACTTAAAATAACGAATACAACACATGTTTATGAAGTGTTGCATGCAATGAGTGATTATTATAATAAAAAAGGAAGAAAGGTAAATGTGATATGTGATTTTAATCCATACACAACGATATAGTTATGGCAAGAGAAAATGCATATATGATTTTAAATCAATATTTTGAAGATGAAAGTTTTTTAAATATTGCTTTAAATGAACAATTAAAGAAAAGTAATTTAAAAAGAGAAGATAAAGATTTATGTACAACTATTGTTTATGGAACAATCCAAAATCTTTTATATATTCAATATCAACTCCAACCTTATATTAAAGGAAAAAGGGTAAAGAAAAAAATAAGGACACTTCTTTATATGTCTTTATATCAATTGATATATTTAGATAAAATACCTGAATATGCCATTATTAATGAAGCAGTTAAAATAGCTAAAAAAGAAGGTTATCAAACAAGTCAATTTGTAAATGCAGTACTTAGAAATTTTACAAGAAATGAAAGAAGATCATTGGAAGGATTAGATGAATTAGAAAAAATCTCAATTGTAACATCACATCCTTTATGGATGGTCAAAATGTTTAATAAACAATATGGTTTAGAAAAAACAAAAATGATTTGTGAAGAAGATAACACGCCTCCTACAAGAAGTGGTAGAGTCAATACACTAAAAACAACAAAAGAAGAGTTATTAAAAGAAAGCTGTTTTGAAGAAGGAACGTTATCCCCAGATGCTCTTCTATATAAAAGAGGAAATCTAGCTTATACTTCTTATTACAAAGAAGGTAAAGTTACGATTCAAGATGAATCAAGTCAATTAGTAGCAAGACTTTTAGATCCTCAAAAGACAGATTATGTTTTAGATATGTGTAGTGCTCCAGGAAGTAAAACAACACATCTTGCAGCATTAATGGAAAATCAAGGAAAAATAGAAGCCTATGATTTATATAAGCACAAAGTAAAATTAATAGAACATAACTTAAAACGTTTGGGTGTTAAAAACGTACATGTTCAAGCAGGGGATTCTACAAAACTCATAGAACACTATCCTCCTGAAACATTTGATCGTATTTTATTAGATGCACCTTGTTCAGGATTTGGGGTTTTAAAACGTAAACCAGAAATTAAATATCATGATTCTAGTGTGATGGATGGTTTAATCCCATTACAAGCACTTTTATTAGAAAATGCGTATAATTTATTGAAAAATGATGGTACAATGGTTTATAGTACATGTACAATCAATAAAAAGGAAAATGGGATGATGATTGAACATTTTATTCAAAAACATCCCGATATGAAAGTTATTGAACAACGTACAATTTTGAATTATGAATATCACACAGATGGATTTTATATGTGTAAAATGAAAAAGGGATAGAAGATGGAACATTTATATAATTATTCTTTAGAAGAATTAACTGAATATTTTAAATCAATCAATGAAAAGCCTTTTAGAGCAAAGCAGGTTTTTCAATGGTTATATCAAAAAAATGCTTTTGATTTTCAAGAAATGTCTAATATATCAAAAGATTTAAGAGAAAAATTAGAAAAACAATGCATCATTGATACATTTGAAATACAAGAAAAACAAGTATCAAGTGATGGAACTATCAAATACTTATTTAAAATGATTGATGGTAACTTAATAGAAGCTGTTTTAATGAGACATGACTATGGTCAATCATTATGTGTAACAAGCCAAGTAGGATGCAATATGCAATGTGCATTCTGTGCTAGTGGGCTTTTAAAAAAACAACGTAACTTAACAGCTGGTGAAATGGTGAATCAAGTCATGGCAGTGGCTAAAGATACAGGTATTCGTGTTTCACATGTTGTTGTTATGGGAACAGGTGAACCTTTTGATAACTATGATGAAGTGATGAAATTCGTTAGAATTATTAATCATCCTCATGGTTTAGCTGTTGGAGCAAGACATATTACAATTTCTACATGTGGACTTGTTAATATGATAGAAAGATATAGCAATGAAGGAATTCAAACAAATCTTGCTATTTCTTTACATGCCCCTAATGATGAAATTAGAGACCAATTAATGCCTGTTAATAAAGCATTTAATATGGATGCTTTAAGAAAAGGTGTTGCAGATTATATCGAAAAAACGAATCGTAGAGTCACATTTGAATATATTTTATTAGATGATGTCAACGATTCACTTGCACATGCAAGACAACTTGCACATTATATGAGAGGATTAAATGCATATGTGAATTTAATTCCTTATAATAGTGTCGATGAACATGGTTTTAAACCAAGCAGTCATGTAGAAGAATTTAAAGATGAACTTTTAAGATTACATATTAACTGTACGGTTAGAAAAGAACATGGTAGAGATATAGATGGAGCATGTGGTCAACTAAGAGCAAAGCGTAGCGGGGTGATATAATGGAATATTATGCATTGACTGATATTGGAAAAATCAGAGAAAAAAATCAAGATCAAGCGGCAACGGCAATTAATTTAAAAGATCAAGTGTTAGGTGTTGTTTGTGATGGTATGGGAGGACATAGGGCAGGAGAAATTGCATCTCATGTCGTAGAGGAACATGTACTGACATGTTTTAAAGCCAATCCGCCTTTTTTGGATGATGAAGAAGTGACAAATTGGTTAATGGATACTGTTTTAGAAGCACATCAAATTGTAAAAAGAATGGCTGGTATGCAAGAAGATACAAAAGGAATGGGAACAACGGTTGCAATCTCTGTAGTTGATGGTGATGATGCCTTTTTTTGCCATGTAGGTGATAGTCGTATTTATGTTTATGATGATCATGAAATTATTCAAATGACAAGAGATCATACGCTGGTTAATGAATTGATTGATCGAGGAGCAATTACAAAAGAGGAAGGTAAGAATCATCGTCAAAAGAATATTTTAATGCAAGCAATTGGTGTTGAAATGAATATTGTACCAGATATTCAAAAATATAAGTTGAATGGAAAGAATATTTTAATCTGTAGTGATGGATTATTTAATTCTTTAGAAGATGAAGAAATTTTAAATATTGTTAAAAAAAATATGAATGTTAGAGATAAAGTACATCTTTTAATTGAACAAGCAAATGAACATGGTGGACATGATAATATTGCTGCTGTGTTAATAGAAGGAGGACGTTAAAAAATGAATAAAATCATTGCTGAACGTTATGAATTGATTGATATTATTGGTCAAGGAGGAATGGCAGATGTTTATCTAGCAAATGATACGATTTTAAATCGTACAATTGCTATTAAGATATTACGTACATCTTTAGCGAAAGATCCAATCTACATTGCTAGATTTCAAAGGGAAGCTTCAGCAGCAGCTGCGCTTTCACATAAAAATATTGTAGAAATTTATGATGTAGGTGAAGATAATGATCAATACTATATCGTCATGGAATATGTTCCTGGAAGAACGTTGAAAGAGTTAATTGCTAAACGTGGTGCTTTACATGTTATGGAAGCTATTGATATTATGAAACAAGTGCTTTCTGGAACTGCAAGAGCTCATCAAATGGGAATCATACATCGTGATTTAAAACCACAAAATATTTTGGTGACTGATACAGGTACGGCTAAGATTGCTGATTTTGGAATTGCTTCTATTCAATCACTTACACAATTTACACAAACAGATGTGATTATGGGTTCTCTTCATTATTTAGCACCAGAATTAGCACGAGGAGAAAAAGCAACAGTTCAAAGTGATATTTATGCTTTAGGAATTGTTTTTTATGAATTATTAAGAGGTCAAGTACCATTTAATGGTGAATCTCCTGTAAATATTGCTTTAAAACATATGCAAGAAGATTTACCATCACTTAGAGAATTTAATCCTTCTATTCCTCAATCAGTAGAAAATATTATTATTAAAGCAACAGCTAAAAACCTAAATGATCGTTATAAAAGCGCAAATGAGATGTTAGAGGATTTACAAACATGTTTATCAAGAACTGATGAAGAAAAGCTTGTTTTTGATCATAGTGATGAAACAAATGATCCAACAATTGTTGCTAATCCTCGTCAATTCTTTGATGAAGAAACAGAAGAAGTTGAAGAAAGAGTTACTGAAAAGAAAAAACCAACTCAAAATAAAATTTTAGAAAAATTAAAAAATCCTAAAGTTCTTGCAGGAGTTGTTGCAGGGGTTGTTTTGATTATTGGAATTATTTGTTATTTCTTACTTTTTGGTGGAAATAAACAACCAAATGTAATGCCTGATTTAGTAGGACTTACACAAAGTGAAGCTGAAGAATTATTAAAAGATTATGGTGTAACTATTAATAAGACTGTTTTTAAGGAATTATCTGATGATTATAAAAAAGGATTAATTACAAAAACTGATCCTGAAAAAGGTTCTTCTATTAAAGAAGGCGATGTTATTACAATTACAGTTTCAAAAGGAAAATATATTGTTTTAGATGATTATACTGGTTTAAGTTATGAAGAAGCTGAAAAGAAATTAGAAAAACTTGGATTTAAAGTTGATATAAATCGAGAAGTTTCTGACAAAAAAGCAGGTACAGTTTTAGAACAAAGTTTAGAAAAAGGTTATAAACAAGACCCAACAGATAAAGATCGTACAATTACACTTACAGTTTCTAAAGGATCTTATGTTATTTTAGATGATTATACTGGTATGAGTTATGATGATGCCTATAATAAATTGAGTGGTTTAGGTTTTAATGTTACAAAACGTGAACAAACATCTGATCAACCAGCAGGTACTGTTATTGATCAAAACTTAGCGAAGGGTTACAAAGTAGATCCAACAGACACTAATAGAAATATTACTTTGACAGTTTCTACTGGCTATAGTCAAACAGTTCCTTCGGTTGTTGGTTTAACACCTGATAGTGCGAAGTCAAATCTTGAAAACTTAGGATTTACAGTTTCTATGGAAGGAACACAGTTCCCTGAATCTGGTGGAGATGAACGTTATATTGGTGCAGTTTATAAACAAAGTATAGCTGCTGGAACAAAAGTTGATAAAAAAGGAACAACAATTACAATCTATTATTATGAAGACTAACGTAGATAAAGGGCGTATTGTAAAAGCGCTAGCTGGTTTTTATTACATT
This sequence comes from uncultured Erysipelotrichaceae bacterium, assembly GCA_900544435.1. GTDB lineage: Bacteria > Bacillota_I > Bacilli_A > Erysipelotrichales > Coprobacillaceae > Faecalibacillus. The sequence goes on from UQVG01000022.1 coordinate 10,713, forward strand.
GATGATGGTCATGAAGTACATCAATGTCGTGCCCGTGGAAAATTTAGAAAACAAGATATAAAACCAGTTGTTGGCGATTTTGTAGAATTTCAAAAAGGTAACCATGATGATGGTTACCTTCTCAAAATATTAGAGAGAAAAAATGTTTTAAGAAGACCACCGATTGCAAATATTGATCAAGCATTGCTTGTCTTTTCAAGAAAAGAGCCTGATTTTTCAACAGTATTATTAGATAAGTTTTTATTATTGATAGAACATTATCATATAAAACCAATCATTGTTATTTCTAAAATGGATATAGAAGGTGATGATTCTATTTATCAATATATTCAAGAATATCGAGATGCTGGTTATACTGTCATTGAAACAAGTTCTAAACAAAATAAAGGTATAGATGAAATTAAAGATATTTTTAAAGATCAAGTGACTGTGATTACAGGACAAAGTGGAGTTGGGAAATCAACCCTTTTAAATGCTTTAGATATTTCTTTAAATTTAGAAACAAATCAAATATCAAAAGCTTTAGGAAGAGGTAAACATACAACAAGACATGTTGAACTTATGAATTTATATGATGGCTATGTAGCAGATACCCCTGGTTTTTCATCTCTTGAATTAGAGATGGAACCTACTGATGCAGCGAGAGCTTATCATGATTTTGATGAATATGCTTCTCATTGTAAGTTTAGAGGATGTTTACATGATAGTGAACCTCATTGTGCAGTTAAAGAAGCAGTTGATGAGGGGAAAATTTCTAAAGAACGTTATGAACATTATTTAACAATGTTAAAAGAATTAAAGGAAAAAAAGGAGAAAAGATATGGTTAAAGTTGCACCTTCACTTCTTTCAGCTGATTTTGCATGTTTGAAAGATGATATTGAAAAAATTGAAAATGGAAAAGCTGATTGGCTTCATTATGATGTTATGGATGGACATTTTGTACCTAATATTTCTTTTGGATATAGTATTTTAAAAGATGTGTCTAAAGTTACAAATTTATTTTTAGATGTTCATTTAATGATTAGTGAACCTCAAAAGTATGTAGATGAATTTATTAAAAGTGGAGCAAATTTAATTGTTTTTCATATTGAAGCAATGGAAAATAAAGAAGATACTTTAGCACTTATTCATCATATTAAAGAAAATAATGTACAAGTAGGAATAAGTATTAAACCAAATACACCTGTTGATGCTATTCAAGATTATTTATCTTTATTAGATGTTGTTTTAGTAATGTCAGTTGAACCAGGATTTGGTGGACAATCATTTAAAGAAATTGCTCTTGATAAAATTAAAGATTTAGCTGCTAGAAGAAAAGAAAATAATGATCATTATTTAATTGAAGTAGATGGTGGTATTAATGCTACAACTGGAAAACAATGCAAAGATGCAGGTGTTGATGTTTTAGTTGCTGGAAGTTATGTATTTAATAGTGATGATTACACACAAAGGATTGCTTCTTTAAAATGAAAATAGCATTATGTGCAACACACTTATTTAATATGACATTACCTCAAGATAGAGACTATATTGGGGTTGATCATGGGGTAGAGGAATTATTAAAGCAAGGAATAACACCGAGGTTTGCAATAGGAGATTTTGATTCTTTACAAAATAGAAAATCATTAGAAGATTTAAATATTCAAATATTACCTGAAAGAAAAGATGTTACAGATACGCATGCTGCTATCGAATATGCAATTTCTAAAGGTTATGATGAAATTGAATTATATGGTGTTACCGGAGGACGTTTAGATCATTTTTTTGCAGTTATGTGTTTGCTTGAAAAATATCAAGATGTTTCTATAAAGGTTATTGACCAACAAAACTGTATTCAATTATTAAAACCTGGAATTCATCATATATATAATCAAGAATATTATTATTTTTCATTGTTTGCTTTGAATGAAAGTATTCTTTCTATTAGTCAAGCTGAATATACATTAGATCATTATTTACTTAAAAGAGATGATCCATTATGTGTATCGAATGAAGTTAAAGGTAAATATTCGATTATTGAAAATAATGAAAATATTATTTTAGTTCAATCAAGAGATGCTCAATAGGCATCTTTTTTGATTGCTTAATATTTACCAACTAAGTAATAAGTGTGCAGGTGTAAAAGATGTTTTTAGAATAAAGTGTTATACTATAAGAAGAATATTTAAAAGAGGATGGGTGAACTAAAGTGGAACAAACAGTAAGTAAAATTGAAGAATTATTAGAGAAGCCATGCTATGTGATAGATTTTCTTCCTGAACAGGTAAAACCAAGTTCAAGAGGACAATTTTTTGATGTGGAATGTTATTTACTCAATAGTGATAAACATTTTTTGCTGAAAGATAAATTTGTAAATATCATTATAAAATTAATGTGTTATTATCATGTATCTATACAATTGGATGATTGGATTGACCGACCATCTTTACAAAGAGTAGAGGATGCAATCAATACAATCATGAATAACCATTCAGGTTGGTTGAATATATTGCTTCCAGATGAAAATGTTCTTGTGGTTTTTGAATGGGATAGTTTAAATTTAACAGTGTATAATCCATCAAAGGAAATACAGGCACTTATGCAAAAGATAGCTTGTTCAGAAGGCCTTTTTTGGCGAAAATCAGATATGATTTGATAATATTTCAAAATTAGAAAGGCTTTATAAGAAAAGCAAATAATTCTTATATAAAATAAATTAATGGAAGGTGTTTTTATATAATAACATGAAGAGTTTTTTTGTAGAAAAACTGTGTTTTTGTTTTCTTTTTTATTATATGCTATGATATCAAAAAAGGATGTGATGGTATGTTATTAATTGATAAACTAACGAATAAAGTTGATTTTTCTAAAAGTGAAATTGTGATTGCTGATTTTATTATTCAATTAGGGGAAAAAATAAAAAATTATTCAGCAAGAAGTATTGCTAAAGAAACTTATACGTCACCAGCAACAGTCTTAAATTTATGTAAGAAAATTGGAATTGAAGGTTTTGATAATTTTAAGAAGGCTTATTTAAGTGAAATTGAGTATTTAAATCAGCAATTTGGGACAGTTGATCCTAATTTACCTTTTGATCAAGGGGATACTATTTTTAAAATAGCTAATAAAATGGGTTCTTTATATGAAGAAACAATTAAAGATACGTTATCTTTATTACATCATGATTTATTTCAAAAAGCTGTTCAATTATTAAATA
>UQVG01000023.1 GCA_900544435.1 uncultured Erysipelotrichaceae bacterium
AACAAATTTTGATACAAAGAATGAATAAAATAAGGTAAAATAAAAAAGAGGTGAAGACCATGTTGCTTAAACAAATGAAATATTTTATCACTGTTGTGGATTGTCATAGTTTTACAGAAGCAGCAGAACAATGTTTTATTTCTCAATCTGCTATTTCTCAACAGATTAAAGCATTAGAAAAAGAATTAGGAATTCGTTTATTTGAAAGAAACAAACGACAATTTTCATTGACACCAGCTGGTGAATATTTTTATCGTCATGGAAAAGTAATTTTAGATGAGATTGAAGATTTTAAAGAAGAAACAATTCGTCGTGGAGAAGATCAAGAATTGAATTTAACTATTGGTTATCCTAAAAACTTTAGTACGAGTGAGCTTCATCAAGCTATTGTTGAATTCAATCGTATTTATCCTGAAGTTAATATTTCAGTAGTAAGTGGAACGCATGAAGAATTATTTGAACTTCTTGTACAACATCATATTGATGTTAAAATCAGTGAACAAAGAAGAACGTTTAATGAAGATTATTATAATTATGAATTAAAACATAGTGAATGTTTTGTAGAGATATCATCAATGAATCCACTTTCTAAAAAAGAAGTTCTTACAACCGATGATTTAAAAAATATGTCTTGTATTCTTATTGTTTCTAAAGATAAAGAAGATTCAGAAAGAGAGTTCTATGAAAAATCGCTCAATCTTTCAAGAAGATTTTTATATGCAGATTCATTAGAACAAGCACGTTTAATGGTAGCGAGTCAAAGAGGATATTTACCAATTGATCAAATAGGTCATTTACCAAAGACAATGGAAGGTATTGAAAGAATAGCTTTACATTATAAAGGAAAACCAATTCAAAGAAATTATTTTGCTTGTTGGTCTAAAGAAAATACGAATTATTATATTGAAGAATTTGTGAAGATGTATAAAGAACTTTTAAATAAGTAAAACTTATGAAGATGATTAGGAATTGAAATTGTTTCAATTCCTAATTTTTTTTATTATATAGGTGGAAAAAGGAGAGAGCAATATGGCACAAGTTCTTGTATTAATGAGTAGTCCTCGAAAAAACGGTAATACTGATCGTTTAGCAAATGCCTTTATAAGAGGTGCTGAAGAAAATGGGTATACCACAGAAAAGGTCTACGTTAACTATCAAAATATTAAATCATGTTTAGGATGTAATGTATGTCAAAAAACAAAAGAATGTATTCAAAAAGATGACATGCAAGAAATTTATTCAAAGATGTTAGAAGCAAAAATAATCTTTGCTTCACCGGTGTATTTTTACACATTTAATGGTTCAATGAAGTTATTAATTGATCGTACATTTGCGATTGAAAAAACAATTCATGACAAAGATTTCTATTTACTTACTAAGGGATTAGCTCCTGAAGAAAGTTATTTTAGAATTATTAAAGATACTTTCCAAAAGTATATTGATTGTTTAAGAGTTGGAGGTAATCGCTTTGTTGATTATGTTTTAGGTTTTCAAACAGGAAATAAAGATGATATTGAAAAAACAGATGCAATAGAAAAAGCATATAACATGGCAAAGGAGATAAAAATCAATGAGTAAAAGTTTAATTGTTTATTTTTCACATAATAAAGAAAATTATTTCTCGGGAAATATTGTTAATTTAGAAAAAGGAAATGTTAAAGTGATTGCAGAAACATTATCTACAATGATTGATGCAAATATTTATGAAATCAAAGAAGTAGATGCTTATCCATTTGATTATCATGAATGTACATCACGTGCAAGTGATGAGCTTAAAAACAATGCCCGTCCACAAATATTAGATCCATTAGAAAGCATTGATGAATACGATACGATTTATTTAGGATATCCAAACTGGTGGTCAACAATGCCAACGATTGTTATGACATTTTTAGAAAGTTATGATTTCACAAATAAACATATTTATCCAATTTGTTCACACGAAGGAAGCGGTATGGGAAGAAGTGAAAGTGATATCAAAAAACTTTGTCCAAACAGTATCGTTCATAAAGGATTAAGTATTCATGGAAGTCATGTCGATGGATGTAGACAACAATTAGAAAGATGGTTAGGAGGAAAATAAGATGACAGATAACGCTAAAAATTACCACGAAAAAATGTTTCCAGGATATGTTTCAGATTTTTTAAGAACTGATCCTGAATTTATTGAAGCTTTTGATAACTTCGCTTTTGATGAAGTTGTTAATCAAGATGATTTAGATGATAAAACAAGATTTATTTCAATTCTTGCAGTTTTATTAGGATGTCAAGGAATTGATGAATTTAAAGGAATGTTGAAAGCAGCTTATAATTTTGGAGTTACTCCTGTTGAAATGAAAGAAATTGTTTATCAAGCTGTAGCTTATTTAGGAATAGGTAGAGTTTTTCCTTTCTTAAAAGCAGTGAATAGTTTTATTGAAGACACTTTAGGTTTAAAGCTTCCTTTAGAAAATCAAAATGATCCTAATCCTAATCGTTTAGAAAAAGGAGAACAAGCTCAAGTAGCTATTTTTGGTGAAGGAATGAAAGGATATGCAACAAGTGGAGATCCTAAAACAGTGCATATTCGTAAATGGTTAACTGATAACTGTTTTGGAGATTACTATACAAGAGGTGGTTTAGATTATAAACAAAGAGAAATGATTACTTTTTGTTTCCTATATGCACAAGGTGGATGTGAACCACAAGCGATTGCCCATGCAAAAGCTAATATTCGTTTAGGAAATGATCAAGATTTCTTAATTAAAGTTGTTTCTCAAAATGTTCCTTTTGTAGGATATCCAAGAAGTTTAAATGCAATTGATTGTATAGAAAAGGCAGGTAATGAATAATGAAAGAAGTTATGATTGTGGTTGGTGCTGGTCAAATTAGTATGGCTATTGCTAGAAGAATGGGTGCCGGTAAAAAAATTATTTTAGGTGATAAAAATATTGAAAACGCAAAAAGTATTCAAAAAACAATGGTAGATGCAGGATTTGATGTTGAAATCATGGAAGTTGATTTATCAAGTAGAGAAGATATTTTAAAAATGATTGAAACAGCTAAAAGCTTTGGAAAAATCAAAATGCTTGTCAATGGTGCAGGGGTTTCACCTTCACAAGCACCAATTGAAGCTATTTTAAAAGTCGATCTTTATGGAACAGCTGTTTTATTAGAAGAAGTAGGAAAAGTTATTGAAGAAGGTGGTGTTGGTGTCACAATCTCAAGTCAATCAGGTTTCCGTATGAAACAACTTACAGCTTTAGAAGATGAACAACTTGCTTGTACACCAACAGAAGAATTATTAGACTTAGAAATCTTACAACCAGAAAATATCAAAGATACATTACATGCTTATCAAATCGCAAAAAGATGTAATGAAAAACGTGTGATGGCAGAATCTGTAAAATGGGGAAAACGTGGAGCAAGAATCAACGCTATTGCTCCAGGTATTATTGTTACACCACTTGCTATTGATGAATTCAATGGACCAAGAGGAGATTTCTATAAAAATATGTTCGCAAAATGTCCAGCTGGTAGACCAGGAACTGCTGATGAAGTCGCAAATGTTGCTGAATTATTAATGAGTGATAAGGGAGCCTTTATTACTGGATCTACTTTCTTAATGGATGGTGGAGCAACAGCATCTTATTACTATGGACCATTAAAACCTGAGGAATAAAGATGAGTGATATTTTTACAAAATTAAAAAGTGGACAACCTGTGCATATGATCAATGAAAAGGATTATCATGGTGTTGCTCATAAGGAAATGGATTTTTGTAGAAAACAATGCTTTAAAATCAATCATACATTTCCTGATAAAGAAGAAATCTATAAATTAGAAAATGAACTTTATAAAGGAAGATTACCTAAAACTTCCTTTATAACACCACCTTTTCAAGTGGACTATGCTTGCCAAATGGAAATCAGTGAAAAAGTTTTTGTGAATCATGATTTAACTTGTATGGCTGCAGGTGGTATCATATTAGAAGAGGGAGTTATGATTGGACCTCATGTTTCTTTGTTGACTGTAAATCATGATTTCAATGATTTACAAGTACTTCTTTGTAAACCAGTGATCATCAAAGAAAATGCTTGGATAGGAGCTAATGCAACAATTTTACCAGGAGTAACTATTGGTAAAGGAGCTATCGTTGGTAGTGGTTCAGTGGTGACAAAAGATGTTGAAGACAATATGATTGTCGCTGGTAATCCAGCAAAAGTGATACGTAGTAAATAAATTTCAGGAGGAAAATAAAATGAATGATTTTCAATTTCAAAACACAACAAAAGTTTATTTTGGTAAAGACCAATTAGGTCATTTACATGAAGAAGTTTTAAAATATGGAAAGAGCGTCCTTGTTGTTTATGGTGGCGGATCAATCAAAAAAATTGGACTTTATGACAAAGTCATGAAAGAATTAAAAGATAATCATGTAGAAGTTTATGAACTTGCTGGTGTAGAACCAAATCCAAGACATACAACTGTCAATAAAGGAGCAAAGCTTTGTAAAGAAAACAATATTACAGCTGTTCTTGGAATTGGTGGAGGATCAACAATTGATGCTTCTAAAGCGATTGCTGCTTTAACTCTTGCAGATACAGATAATATTTGGGATTTAGTAGAAAAGAAAGTTGCTTGGCATGATGCTTTACCTGTACTTGCTATGCCTACAATTGCTTCTACTGGAAGTGAAATGGATAAATCATGCGTGATTGCTAATGTAGAAAAAGGTGTAAAAAGTGGAATTAATGGAGATATCTTAAGACCAAGAGCATCTTTTCTAGATCCTACAAATACATTTAGTGTTTCACCTAAACAAACAGCATGTGGTGGATTTGATATCATGGCTCACTTATTTGATATGAACTATTTTGTAAATAGCGATAAATATCCTTTACAATTTAATGTTGTAGAAACATTATTAAGAACAGTTCGCCAACAATTACCAATTGCTGTTGAAGAACCTGAAAACTATTCAGCTAGAGCAACAATGTTATGGGCTGCTTCATGGGCTTTAAATAGTTTCTGTACATCAGGATATAAAACTCAAGCACAACTTCATGCTCTTGAACAATTCTCATCAACTTATGATATGACTCATGGTTTAGCTCTTGCAATCATTACTCCTAAATGGATGACTTATTTACTAAATAAAGATGAAACTGTGGCTGGAGACTTTGCTCGTTTTGGTTTAAATGTGATGGGTATTCAAGATCAAGGTAATGATAAAGATAATGCAAAAGCTGGAATTGAAGCTTTACAAAACTTCATTAAAGATGAACTTCATTTACCTACAACACTTAGTGAAATGAATATTACAGATGAAAAATTTGATGAATTAAAAGTAAAAGCATGTTATGGTCAAGATTCTTTACCAAGAGCTTATCGACCATTAACTCAAGAAGATTGTTTAAATATTTATAAAATGTGTTTATAAAAGGAGGCGTTGTGCTTCCTTTTTGTTTATAATAAAGTAAAGGGGTGGTTTTATGAATAATGTTGTACACTTTAATATGATTCTAGAAATCAATCAATTACTTAAAGAAAATAATATAGAATATTCAATTCATGGTGTTGGAGGATGTACATGCTGTGGTTTAGAACTTAGACAAGAAGGTAAAAGTTATCCTACAGATAAGATTTTAGAAATCATTAATGGTTATTTAAAAAATCATTGGATTTATGTCCAAGAAAACAAAAATCAACCAGGTTTTCTTACAGTTCATTCTAAATTTGATAAAAAACCTTGACTATAAAGTAACTCTATAGTGTTAGATAGAGTTAAGGAAGGGGTGTTATCTATGAAAACACACGAATTAGAAAAGGAATTAGGAATCTCAAAACATACCATCTTCTATTATGAAAAAGAAGGAATCGTTACCCCACAAAGAGATGACAATGGCTATCGTAGTTATAGTCAAGAAGATCTTCAAAAATTGATTATGGTAAAATTCTTGCGAAACCTTAATATTTCAATTGATGATGTCAAAGCCATCTTAAATAATGAACTAGATTTTAAAGAATGTTTAAAAATCAATCAAATACATCTAGAAAAACAAATAAAAAGTTTAGAAGAAGTCCAAGAAAATATTGAAATGTATGTAAGTAAAGATTTACCAATGTTACCTGCTTTACAACAAATTCAAAGAGAAGCTAAGAATTATAAATTAGGTTATCAAAAAACAACAGATACTGTTTCTCTTGGAAGAAGACTTACAAAGAAACTTGCACTTAGAAAATTTTTATATAAGATTCCTGCGGCAATCACCCCATCATTTATCTTGTGGATTTGTACAGTTGCTCTATTTGATGAAAATTTTGAAAATCCAACAACATTAATCATTATCTTTATTTTATTAATGATTCTTTTTGTGAATATCTTTGTTGCAACAGAATTTCAATTTTCACAAATATGGTTAAAAATGCCATTGGATCAAACAATGAATCAATCTGTAGAATTTTTAAGAGATGGAATTCGCTATTATCAATTTCATGGATATTTTAATAATTTAAAATATTATTATGGTGTTTTATTTAATAAAGCAGAAAAATATATGCAATTTTATAAGTATGAAGATATTCAAAGTGTAGAACTTCTTTTAAAACATCGTTATGAAAGTTATGGAACACCAATTGCGAAAGATTGGTATGTTCTTGACTATCGCTTTGAATTTAAAGATGGCAATCATTTCTATTTCTATTGGCCGATTACATTAGATGATGATTCTCGTTTTATTGGAACAATCTTAGATGAAAAGGTAGAAAATGTGATCGATAAAGATCATGTGATTGAGGCTTTGAAAAATGGTATTCATTTAAATGACTATGTAAAAAAGGCTGAAAACTAATTCAGTCTTTTTATAAATAATATTATTTATAATAAATTTGATAAAAAACTTGACTATAAAGTGACTCTATAGTGTTAGATAAAGTTAAGGAAGGGATGTTATCTATGAAAACACATGAATTAGAAAAGGAATTGGGAATTTCAAAACATACCATCTTCTATTATGAAAAAGAAGGAATCGTTACCCCACAAAGAGATGACAATGGCTATCGTAGTTATAGTCAAGAAGATCTTCAAAAATTGATTATGGTAAAATTCTTGCGAAACCTTAATATTTCAATTGATGATGTCAAAGCCATCTTAAATAATGAACTAGATTTTAAAGAATGTTTAAAAATCAATCAAATACATCTAGAAAAACAAATAAAAAGTTTAGAAGAAGTCCAAGAAAATATTGAAATGTATGTAAGTAAAGATTTACCAATGTTACCTGCTTTACAACAAATTCAAAGAGAAACAAAGAATTATAAATTAGGTTATCAAAAAACAACAGATACTGTATCTCTTGGAAGAAGACTTACAAAGAAACTCGCACTTAGAAAATTCTTATATAAATTTATTCCTACATTTTTAATTGTTTTATTCTTTAGTGCTGTAAATGAGCAAGATATTTTAACAAGAATATTTTCAGTATTAGTGATTTCATTTGTACTTACAAATGGATTTATAGCTGCTGATTTCCAATTTTCACAATTATGGTTAAGATTACCATTAGATCAAACATTAAGTCAATCTGTAGAATTTTTAAATGATCGTATTCGTTATTATCGTTTTAAAGGTTTTATGGATAATGTGAAATATTTTTATGCTGTTTTATTTGGAAAAGAAGATAAGTTTATGAATGAATATAAATATGAAGATATTCAAAGTGTAGAACTTCTTTTAAAACATCGTTATGAAAATTATGGAACACCAATTGCAAGAGATTGGTATGTTCTTGATTATCGCTTTGAATTTAAAGATGGAAATCATTTCTATTTTTATTGGCCTTTTACTATTGATGATGATGCACGTTTTATTGGGACAATCTTAGATGAAAAGGTTGAAAATGTGATTGATAAAGATCATGTCATTGATGCTTTAAAAAATGGTATTCATTTAAATGACTATATGAAAAAGACTGAAGATTAATTCAGTCTTTTTTTAATAAAGTTGTCTATGGCTTTGATTGTTTGATTTTGTTGACTTTTACGAGAAATGGTTGCCTGTGCATCTCCTTTTTGATGACCATAATTTCCAAAGTTAGCATGATTGCCACCTTGAATCACCACGATATTTCTTTTATAGTTGATTTTCTTTTTTACACTTGTATTTAAAGATCCATAGATGGTAAGTGCATCTTGATCTGAAACATCGCCATAAATATACGAACCTAAAAGAATTAAGCCATCTATTTTTTCTTTGTTTTTAGAAACATAAGAAGAAGCCATCGCACCACCCATAGAATGACCACAAACATACCAATGTTCTATATGAGGATATTTTTCAATAATTTTATTAGCAGCATTTTTATTAAAAATAGCCATTTTAAAAGGCATATTGACTAAGTAACAGTTATATCCCTTCTTTTCTAATTGTTCAAGTAAAGGAAGATAAGCTGTATTTTCTACTTTAGCTCCAGGATAGAAAATAATACCCACATCACTAGTCTTTTGAGGAGTTAAAGTAATAAGATTAGAATTTACTTGTTTTACTTCTTGGTGATTTAAGATTTCTAAAGCATCCTCTTGTGCATGATAATAATCATTGACATAAAAGCCAAAACCACCTACACATAGAATGAGAATAATTGATAAGGTAATCAGTATTTTCTTTTTCACGTCTAACAATCCTCATGACTATGTTTATAGTATTGTTGGATTTGAGGTGGAAATTGGTTAAATGGAAGAGCTTGAACATAAGCTTCATCATTTTTTTCAATAGCTTGATCGTAATACCAACATTTATAATTGAGCATAGAAAGGACTTTTTGAAGTTTTTCCATTTCTTGTAAAACTTCTTCTTTTTGTTTTTCAAAGATTGCTTTTCTTTGTTTTAAAGTTTTATTTCCTAAAGAACATAAAGACATATATTCCTTTATTTCTTTAATTTCTAAGCCTGATTTTTTTAAACAATCAATAACACGTAAAGTTTCAATTTCACTTTCACTAAATTGTCTAACGCCGTTTACTCTTTTTAAATGAGGAAATAATCCTTCTTTATCATAATAACGAAGAGTTGAAATAGGTAATTGAAACATTTTTGAGATTTCACCAATAGAATACATATAAGTCCTCCTTTATACTTGACCTAAAGTCAAGTTTAGATGTTATGATAAATGTAACATAGAATGAATGAATATTCAAATCTATGATGGAGGAAAAGGAAAATGGCTAAAAAAATATGTGTGATTAAAACAAGTTTAAGATACAACAGTAATTCTGATCAACTAGCAGATGCTTTTATTCAAGGAGCAAGAGAAAGTGGAAATAGTGTGGAAGAAATAAGTTTAAAAGATAAAAATATTGCCTTTTGTAAAGGTTGTCTTGCTTGTTTAAAATTAGGTGAGTGTGTCATTAAAGATGATGCGAACAGTATTACTGAACACATCAAACAAGCTGATGTTATCGTATGGGCAACACCTATTTATTATTATGAAATGTCAGGACAAATGAAAGTTATGATTGATCGTGCAAATTCACTTTATGAAACAGATTATCAATTTAGAGATGTTTATTTACTTTCGACGGCTGCTGAAAATGAAGAAGGTGTTGATTGTCGTGCTATCAATGGATTAAAAGGATGGGTTGCATGTTATCCTAAATCTCATTTTGTTGGAAGTGTTTTTGCTGGTGGAGTTGATGGTCCAAATACGATTAAAGACCATCCTGCTTTAAAGAAGGCTTATGACATGGGAAAAGCAATTCAATAAAAAAGGTTTATTTTAATAATTATTTGAGGTTTATGTTTTTTATAAATAAACAGATTCATCAAAAAATATAGGGAAAAAGGAGAGTGAAGCGATGTTATTAGAAGTTAATGGTTATACATTTGAGGTTGAATTAGAAAATAATACAAGTGCCAACGCTTTAAAGGAATATGTTTCTAAAGAAAAAAGAATACTTATTTTAGATGATTATGGAAACTTTGAAAAAGTAGGAGAATTAGGAACAATACTACCACGTAATGATGAAACTATTACGACAAAAGAGGGAGATCTTATTTTATATCTAGGTAATAAATTATGTCTTTACTATAATCAAAATACTTGGGATTTTACAAAATTAGGTCATATTAAAGATACAACGCATTTAAAAGAAGCTTTAGGAAAAGGAAGTGTTCAAGTAACACTTGCAATGGAATAAAAAATGATGAAGAAGATATTAAAAATCATAGGTATTGTGATTGTAAGTATTGCTATTGTTGCTGTGTTGTTTATTGAATTTTGGCCAAGTTTAGGTGGAAGTGTGACAGATAAAGATCAAAAAGAATATAAAGCAAGAAATTCTTTATATAAAAAAGGAATATTTCATGGAAATCCTGAAATTAAGTTGATGACAGGGAAAAAGAGTGAATATAAAAATGAAGAAAAAGTTCCTAAGGGTGAAATACCTGTTCATCAATTGAAGAAAATAGAAAAAGCAAATAAAGATGAACTTAAGTGGATTTGGTTTGGACATTCAAGTTCATTGCTTCAAATAGAAGGAAAGAATGTCTTAATGGATCCTGTTTTTTCAAACTATAGTTCGCCGGTTCCTTTTATTGGACCAAAACGTTTTTCTAAATTACCCATAGATATAGAAAATATGCCAAGTATTGATGTTCTTGCCATATCACATGATCACTATGATCATTTAGATTATCAAACAATTAAACAAATAGATAAAAAAGTTAAAGAGTATTGTGTTCCTCTAGGCGTAGAAAAACATCTTCTTCGTTGGGGAGTCAATGAAAAGAAAATTCACGTTATGAATTGGTGGGATGAAGTAAAAATAGACGGACTAACGATTACTTCAACACCAGGTAGACATTTTACCGGACGTGTTCCTTGGAAAAACAATACAACATTGTGGAGTGGCTATGTTTTTAAAAATGATAAATATACAACTTATTTTACAGGAGATACCGGTTATGGAAATCATTTCAAAGAAGTTTATGAAAAGTTTGGTGCCATTGATTTCTTAATGATTGAAGATGGACAATATGACAAGTCTTGGTCTAACATTCATATGTTACCAAAAGATGGTATTCAAGCAATGAAAGATCTTCATGCAAAGTGGACAGTTCCTGTTCATTGGGGTGCTTTTTGTATTTGTAATCATGCATGGGATGATCCAATTAAACAAATTACCGCAAGATCACAAAAAGAAAACTTAAATGTGGCGACACCAAAGATTGGGGAAATTGTCGATTATAGTCATATAGAAACTTATCAAGAACATTGGTGGGAAAATGTTGAATAGTTTTTTTCATATTATGAAAAAAATTTTAACGATTTTCCTTTATAATGTTTATAGAAAAAATCAAATGGAAACAAGGAGGTAATGAAAATGGGATTTCCTAAAGGATTTTTATGGGGTGGAGCAGTAGCTGCCAACCAATGCGAAGGAGCTTATTTAGAAGATGGTAAAGGTTTATCAGTACCAGATATGTTATTAGGTGGGGATGTTAATACACCAAGAACATTCTTACCAAAAACTGATCCAGAAGCTTTCTATCCTAGTCATGAAGCAGTAGACTTCTATCATCATTATAAAGAAGACATTGCTTTATTTGCAGAAATGGGATGGAAAGTATTCAGATTATCAATTAACTGGGGACGTATTTTCCCAAATGGTGATGATGAAGAACCAAACGAAGCAGGTTTAGCTTTCTATGATAAAGTATTTGATGAATGTCATAAACATGGAATGGAACCATTAGTTACTTTATGTCACTATGAAATTCCTTGGAACATTGTAACAAAATATAACGGATTCTCAGATCGTAGAGTCATTGATATGTTCGTTAAATATGCAACAACTTGTATGAAACGTTATAAAGATAAAGTTAAATATTGGTTAACATTCAACGAAATCAATAATCCATGTGGAGAAGATGCTGGTCTTGGTAATCTTTACGGACTTGGATTAATGGATCCAGAAGATGTCAATGCAGATCATAGAATTCCATTAAATGAATTAAAATCAAATGAACAAATTATGTTTGAAGCATTACACAATGAATTTGTAGCAAGTGCAAGAACAGTAATTGAAGGTCATAAGATCAATCCTGATTTCATGATTGGAAACATGATTGCACATACAACATTATATCCATTAACACCAAATCCAAAAGATATCTTAGCAGCATTTGATGAAGATAACTTCAAAAACAATTTCTGTGGAGATGTACAAGTACGTGGAGAATATCCATCATTTATCTTCAGATATTTCAAAGAACATAATATTGATACTTCATATATTACAGAAGAAGATAAGAAAATCATTAAAGAAGGAACAGTAGATTTCTATACATTCTCATATTACATGTCAAACTGTGTAACAGTAGATGAAAATGCTGAAACAACAGCAGGTAATATGTCAAAAGGAGCTAAAAATCCATACTTAAAAGCATCTGACTGGGGATGGCAAATCGATCCAGATGGATTAAGATACACATTAAACTTATTACATGATCGTTATCCACATACACCATTGATGATTGTAGAAAATGGATTTGGAGCATTTGATACAGTAGAAGAAGATGGATCAATTCATGATGATTACCGTATTGATTACTTCAAAGGACATATTTCAGCAATGAAAGAAGCTATTGAAGATGGAGTACCATTAATTGGATATACAACATGGGGACCAATTGATTTAGTATCAGCTGGAACAGGACAATATGCAAAACGTTATGGATTCATTTATGTAGATAGACATGATGATGGAACTGGAGATTTCTCTAGAAGTAAAAAAGATTCATTCTATTGGTATAAAAAAGTTTGTGAATCTAACGGTGAAGAAATTTAATATAATAAAAGGACGATGCGTGCGCATCGTCCAATTTTTTTAATTATTTTTAATATAAGGATTATGGTAGAAAGAATAGACGAGTTGAACTGTCATTACACACCAGATAACTGGTTCACAGAAAATAACAGCCATATATTGAAAACGTGGAATTAAAAAGATAACAAAGATAATTTTTCCAAAGAATTCAATGACACTTGAAATTAAAGGAAGAATTTTTTGTCCAATTCCTTGAAGCGCATAACGTGTTTGCATCAATATTCCAAGTACAGCATAGAAAGGACCTACAATTGTAAGATAAAGTGTTCCATTATGTAAAACAACTTCTTTACTTGAACCAGATATTAATTTCACTAAAGAAGAACCAAATAATAAGATAATACAAGTTACAATAGCTGCACCAACAATGTCATAGATATAAGCATAACGGAGTGCTTGTTTAATTCTATCTTTTTGATTAGCCCCTTTGTTTTGAGAAACAAAAGTTGAAATAGCAAGAGCCATCGCTGTAAAAGGCATATTAAAGAACATGTAAAGCTTTCTTGCAGCAGTATGTCCAGCGATAATTAAATAACCTAAATTATTAATACCATATTGTAAAATGACAGAACCAGCTGAAACAATACAACTCATAAATCCCATTGAGAACCCTTGACCTAATAATTCTTTATAAAGATCTTTATCAACTTCAAAATGTTCTTTTTTAGGAAGTAATAAAGGTGTCTTTTTAAACATATAAATAATACATAAAATAACGGAAGTCCCTTGGGAAATAACAGTTGCCACCGCAGCACCTTGAACCCCCATATTTAATTGAGTAATAAATACTAAATCTAAAATAATATTTAAAACAGATGAAACAACCAAGAAAACAAGAGGCATCACACTATTACCAATGGCTCTCATTAACCCAGCACATAAGTTATAGGCAAACATTACAATAATAAATAAAACAA